>NZ_JVPL01000297.1:0-17626 GCF_001054655.1 Bacillus sp. 220_BSPC | reverse complement strand
TATAGCTCAAAGGCGGTAAATCAGTTTCCTAAGCCAGGAAGTTCGCAGCTACCCTTCCCTCTCTGCAGACCGTAAAAATGATTCATGTCCTTATCATGGCAATAATTATAATAATAAAAAACGCACCCATCCCTATGTAAGGGACGAGTGCGTTTACCCGTGATTCCACCCAATTTCCCATAAGCAAAAAACACTCATGGCTCTGGAGCTGTAACGCAGCTTAGACGATATCAGTTACTCTTGTTCACCGATATGGCTCAAAGGCGGTAAATCAGTTTCCTAAGCCAGGAAGTTCGCAGCTGCCCTTCCCTCTCTGCAGACCGTAAAAATGATTCATGTCCTTATCAATGCTTCTAAAATTTTATATTGTTATATATATTACAATATATTCCCATAAGTGACAACCTCAATTTTTTTCATTTCATCACCAACACCAAATTGGTATAATTAGTAAAAAAGGAGTCTCTATGAAACGTTTAAGCAATTGGTCAATCGTATTTGCAGTGATTGGTATCCTATCATTTTCCTGTTCCCTAGCTTTTTCAAAAGCGTCCGAGCTGCTTATGATTTCAGGATTCGGTGCGTTGCTAATTGGTTTGTTATGCAGCTTAGGGGCCATGTATAAAAATGAAAGAGGAATGTCGAAATTTTTGGCTGTGGCTGCATTCTTTCTTTTTAGTTTCATTCTCGTTTGGAATGAACCATTTCAAATTGTCAGGCTCTTGACCTGGATGAAAAATTAAATGAAAAAAACCCGTTCACCATGACGGGTTTTTTCATTGATTCATTCTTCATCGGTTATCCTTCGGCTTGAATTCTTTATTCCAAGCCATAGCGTAAGTCCAGTGGTCCAGAGTATTAGCGCGCATCCAAAGCCGAGCAATGATAACGGTGCAAGGATTTGATGCTCCCCAACCATGACGGTATCTGGCACTATCAGCCATGTAATAAGCGCCAATAAACAGAGAAGCACACCTGTTGCATAATAAACCTTGATTTGGAAAAGTGACGCCAATGGTAAAAAATGAATCCCTACAATAATGGCGATGACTCCCGGTATAAGATCGGTCTGATTGATCAAGTTACAGATGGCAATGGCAATCCCAATCAGTAAACCTTCGGCAATGAAGACCATATTAAACAAAAATCCGATACGCTTAAGACGTCTTGCCCCATCATCTGAAACTTGATTGGACATTTTTTGTGATGCATGTATTAATGAAATGCCAACGATAACCATGATGATTCCCACGAATATGGCTGCGAGTTCCACGTAGGGAAACCCCCACCCCTGCAATCCCATTACACCGGTACCCGCCCACAGTGTTCCGAAGACCGCCATGAAAATGACTCCAATTCCAGAACCGCGAAACGCCTCTTTCATCATCAGTTTCCTTTCATCCACAGTATAATCGTACATAGAATAATATTGCACCACTTCCCCAATTATTCAGCTTTAAAAAATGATTTAAGATGAAATAAATGCCGTTTCGCAGATATAATTCGATTTCCGCAGATATATTCCGATTTTCGAAGATATGTTTCTATTTTCGAAGATATATTCCGTTTTTCGCAGATATAATTGGTTTTCCGCAGATATAATCCTATTTTCGGAGATATATTCCGATTTCGATACAAATCTTCATAAAAAAACCTGAGTCCCCAAAGGGGAGCTCAGGTTTTTTCCATTGGTATCAAGCCACATCTGATTTATCGAATTGACAATCTTTTAATGCTATTAATTTGGTCTTGTGATAAATCTTGTATCCTAACCAGACTGCCAGGAATATCGGTAATCCGATATAGGAGACGGCGACGCCATACCAGTCGATGCTGCCGCTTAGGAATGCGCCATAGTTCTGTCCTGCTATGACGAGCATGCACAGGGTGAATGAAAGAATCGGACCGAATGGAAACCATTTTGCTTTATATTTCAGTTCGTTTAGGTCACCACCCTGTGCAACATAGGCACGTCTAAAGCGATAATGGCTTATGGCGATTCCAATCCAGGCGATGAAGCCAGTCAGCCCGGATGCGTTCAATAGCCATGTAAATACATGGTCCCCGAAAATGGAGGTCAAGAAGGCGAATCCTCCAATTAAGGATGTCATGATCAAGGCATTCATCGGGATCCCCCTGCGGTTGACTTTGGCCAGGAATTTGGGAGCTTGATGATCTTTTGCCATCGACCATAACATCCGCGTTGATGCATATAGCCCCGAGTTCCCGGCGGACAGTAAGGAGGTTAACACGACTGCATTCATGACGGATGCAGCGAATGCCAGCCCTGCCCGTTCAAAGACAAGCGTGAAAGGGCTTACAGAAATGTTTTCGACATTTCCGTTCAACAAGCTTGGACTCGTATACGGTATTAAGAGACCAAGTATCAGGATGGCCCCGATGTAAAATAATAGGATGCGCCAAAATACTTGGCGGATTGCATTCGGAACATTTTTTTCGGGTTCTTCACTTTCCCCGGCAGCAATACCAACCAGTTCTGTGCCTTGAAAAGAAAATCCCGCGATAAGAAAGATTGAGATAATCGATAAGAATCCTCCCTTGAATGGTGCCTCATCCATGGTGAAGTTTTCAAATCCGATCACCTTTCCGCCAAAAATCCCCAATATGGTCAATAAACCAATAATGATGAAGCAAATGATGGCAATGACTTTTATTAGTGCAAACCAATATTCAGATTCACCATAGCTTTTAATGGATAGGGCGTTGAGGGTGAAGACGATTCCAAGAAATAAGGCACTCCATATCAGGCTGGGTACATCAGGTAGCCAGAATTTCATGATGATGGCTGCTGCAGCTATTTCCACGGCAAGGGTGACTGCCCAGTTAAACCAATAATTCCAGCCAAGTGCAAAGCCGAATGCGGGATCAACAAAGCGTGTGGCATAGGTGGAAAAGGATCCCGACACAGGCATATATGTCGCCATTTCCCCTAAGCTCGTCATCAGGAAATAAACCATGATCCCAATGCAGGCATAGGCAGCGAGGGCACCGCCGGGCCCTGCGCTCTGGATGGTTGCCCCGCTCGCCAGGAATAATCCGGTTCCTATTGAACCGCCAATGGCAATCATGGTCATATGTCTTGCTTTCAGTTGCCTTTTAACTGTCGGTTCTTGATTATCAATGGGATTCCTTTTAACTGTCGGTTCTTCATTATCAATGAGATTCATGTCCATAAGGTTCCTACCTCATTTTCTTTTAAAGTTAAAAGTTCAAGAATAAAAGAGTTTTTTAACAACCGCTTTGTGAAAGACTTAATCGTTCGCTTCACTTGCTGGGATGCCATCCAGTTTAATTGCCATTTCCTAGTATCGTCTCCCTAGTCCCGGATTGGGTGACCCCATCCTGCTCAGTCTCCATTCCACACCATTGAATTAGAGTAAGCGCAATGATTTCGGCTGTGGAGAACACGTTGTCAAGCAGGATGTATTCATTTGGATAGTGGGCAACCTCGGTTACTCCTGGTCCGAAAACGATAGCTGGCGTTTCACCGACATGTGTCAGCAATCCCCCATCCGTTCCCCATGGGGAGGCTTCAATGACCGGGTCCTGTCCGGCAATTTGCCGATATTGATGAACAAGTGCATTCATCAGTTCGTGCTCGACATCAATTGACCCTGGAACCCAGCGTGCCCCGAACCACTCCAATACGGGCGGGTTTTCCTTGAACCATTGGTCCGCTTCCCCGAGCTTCAATAACCAGGCAGCCATTTCGTCTTTCGCCTGCTCCATCGTTTCTTCCGGCGCAACCCCCATCCTTCCTTCGACTTTCACAAGGTCGGGAACGGATGACGGCCAATTACCGCCTTCAATGACACCTAGATTGATTGGAATCGGAATGGGCGTATTCTGATATAGCGGATCACTGATACGTGCATTTCGCTTTTCTTCCAAGGCACGAATATGATTGATGACAGTCATGCTTTTTTCAATCGCACTAACGCCTTCATACCTTGTTCCTCCATGGGCTGACCGGCCTTTAACATGGATTCGGAACCACATCGAACCCTGCTGTTTCGGGAAGATCCTCATATTCGTCGGTTCAGGAATCAAGGCGGCATCGGCTTTATACCCTCTAAGGACAGCCGCTAATGTTCCGGCACCGCCGCTTTCTTCTTCAATTACACTTTGAAATATGACATCTCCTTTTAATTGGATGCCATTTTCCTTCAAAGCCTGCATCGCCAGGATCAGCGATACATTTCCACCCTTCATATCGGTTACGCCGCGTCCAAACATTCTTCCATTCTTAATCGCTCCGCTATATGGGTCGTCGTCCCACTGATCTCGGTCTCCGTCCGGAACGACATCGATGTGTCCGTTCAAGATGATGGAACGTCCGCCCCCAGTCCCTTTCATGATACCCACCACATTGGGGCTGTTGGAAAATTCACTGCGCGGAGAATAGAAATAAGAATGCTTTTTCAGCTCGCTGCCGTCTGGTTCCCAACTATCGATCTGCAAACCCATTTCCTGCAGCTTTTGGGCGACGATGGCCTGTGCCCCCGCTTCATTTCCTTGTGTACTCGGGGCTTGTACCATTTTTTGCAATAGGTTCGTTCCTTCTTCCCGATGATCCTTGATCCATTGGTTTATCCGTTTTTGTATATCCGGCACGATTATCCTCCTTAATTACACATATTCTCATAGATTACTGAAAGTCCCATTCCGCCTGCCATACACAACGTTACCATTCCGTACTTAACTTGTGAACGCAACATTTCATGCATCAGTGTGACTGTCAATTTTGCACCTGTTGCTCCTACAGGGTGACCAAGTGCAATTGCCCCCCCATTGACATTGACAATATCCGGATTCAAATCTAACTCCTTGATCACTGCAAGTGCTTGGGCAGCAAATGCTTCATTAAGTTCAATCAGTCCGATTTCCCCTAACGATAGACCTGCTTTTTCCAATGCCTTTCGAGTAGCGGGTACTGGTCCAATCCCCATAACTCCAGGTTCAACTCCCGCACTGGCAAAAGCCTTTATTTTCAAGAGCGGTTTTAATCCCTTTTCTTCTGCTTGCTGCTTGGACATTAAAAGTACAGCTGCAGCCCCATCATTCATAGGACAGGCATTTCCTGCCGTAATGGTTCCTTCATTTTTGAATACTGCCTGAAGATTGGCTAGTTGATCTAGATGAATGTCCTCGCGTACCCCTTCGTCATGGTTGAAGATTTGAAACCCTTTTCGATCCTTGATTTTAAGCGAAATAATTTCTCTATTAAAGCGACCCTCTTCTATAGCTTTCCAAGCCTTCTTGTGGCTTTGATAAGCAAATTGATCCTGTTCTTCACGACGGATACCATATTTTTCAGCCAAGCGCTCGGCAGTGATTCCCATATGA
Organism: Bacillus sp. 220_BSPC; assembly: GCF_001054655.1. Taxonomy (NCBI): domain Bacteria; kingdom Bacillati; phylum Bacillota; class Bacilli; order Caryophanales; family Bacillaceae; genus Bacillus; species Bacillus sp. 220_BSPC. The sequence continues at coordinate 12,259 of NZ_JVPL01000297.1, read as the reverse complement.
TCATTTTCCAAGGAACATATTAATCCATCTGCCAGCAGAGCATCCTCCATCGTTAAGTTTCCAAATTTACCGCCCCATCTATTTTTCACGATATAAGGCACATTGCTCATGCTCTCCACTCCGCCGGCAATAATGACGTCTTCTTGACCAGCAGCGATAGTTAAAGCGGCGTTGGTAATGGCCTTTAAACCTGATCCACATGCTTTGATTACAACGTGTCCTGGGACACTGTGTGGGAAACATGCCAGCTGCGACGAAATTCGTGCCGAGTTAAGTCCGCCTCCGTGGACATAGCCGTGTCCGAAAATCACTTCATTGACTTTTTCTTTACCCAAACCGGAATTCTCCATTAAACCTTCCAATACTTGACGGCCCAATTCGGTAGCTTTAACATTCCTGAGTGATTTTCCAAAGGATCCAACTGCAGTTCGCGCCCCAGCAACGATGACAACCTCATTCAAGCTTTTTTCCTCCTCTTACCTATTCAATGGTGTTGACGGCAGCATGGATTTTCAATGATGCCTCTGTATTCCTTATCACATCATCCACGGTATATGGCGCCATGACTTCCTTAAGCACCAATCCCTCTTCTGTAACTTCCATGACAGCCATATCCGTAATGATTAAATCCACACTCTTTCTTGCCGTCAATGGCAGCGTACATGTCTTCAAGATCTTAGATTCACCCTGCTTATTCACGTGATTCATCAGGACGATCACCTTTTTGGCTTTCTGGGCAAGCTCCATTGCCCCGCCCATACCCGGCACCCGCTTTCCTGGGACGATCCAATTCGCCAAATCCCCTTTTTCACTGACTTCCAGGGCCCCAAGGATGGTGATGTCGATGTATCCTTTCCTGATCATCCCAAATGCCGTTGCACTGTCAAAGTAAGAAGCTCCCATTACAGTGGTGATCGGGAAACCTCCCGCATTACAGAGGGCAGGATCTTCTTTTCCGGGATCAGGACTTGGACCCGTACCGAGAACTCCATTTTCCGCATGGAACAGCACATGGATATCTTGAGGAATATGATCTGCCACCAAGGTAGGGATGCCGATGCCTAAATTGACGATCAATCCGTCATGGATTTCCTTGGCGGCGCGTTTCGCGATGCGATTTCGTACATCTACTGCCATGCCCATTTCCAATTCACCCCTTTTGTCGGAATCACCATATCTACATAAATGCCTGGTGTGGCAATACATTCCGGATCCAATTCGCCTGCAGGAACGATTTCCTCCACTTCCGCAATCGTGAAGGCCCCTGCCATCGCTACCAGCGGATTGAAATTACATGCAGTCTTGTCGTACACTAAATTCCCAAGTGAATCGGCCTTTTTGGCATGGACGATGCTGACCTCTGCCGTCAAAGCGGTTTCCACCAAATATTCTTTTCCTTCTATCACAATCTTGTCCTTGCCTTCTTCGGCTATCGTACCAATCCCGACATCGACAAAAATCCCGCCTAAGCCTACACCGCCGGCACGAATCCGTTCGGCTAATGTACCCTGCGGTGAAAATTCGACTTGCAGCTTACCTTCAGTCATGAGCTTGCCGGCATTAGGATTGGATCCGATATGCGAGGCGATCACTTTCTTTGCCCTTTCAGCTGTCACAAGCCGGCCAATGCCGATATCAGGGAATCCAGTATCATTGCCAATCAAGGTCAATTCCTTAACACCCTTGTCAAGGATACCCTGTACAAGCGTCGGAGGAGTTCCCACTCCGCCAAATCCGCCATACATGAGTGTGCATCCATCGGAAATATGCTCCAGCGCTTCTTCCATGGTCACAATTTTGTTTTTCTTCGTAATGACCTGCTTCATACCGTTCCTCCTAAATAGCCTGCATGTCTTCAATCAAACCTTCCGCGTGCAATTCTTGCTGCAACTCTTCGAGGGAAGCTTCCAGTATCTTGACGAGGCGATCGATTTCTTCATTCGTAATGATTAATGGCGGCGATATGATAACCGCATCACCAGCGATTCCTTCAATCGCACCTGCAGCAGGATAGATTATCAACCCCTTCGCAAAAGCCTTGTTGACAAGCCTTGGAGTCAGGCCGATTTGCAAGTCGAATGGCGTTTTTGACACCCGATCTGAGACAAACTCAAGTCCAAGGAGAAGCCCTTTCCCTCTAACATCACCGATGATGTCGAATTTCTCAGCCAAGCCTTGCAGCTTCTTAAACAGATATTGACCTTTCTCTTCCGCTGCCCGAACCAGGTCATTGCGCTCAATGTAGGAAAGCACTTCCAGTGAAATGGCTGCCGATAGAGGGTTTGCACTATATGTGTGTCCAGCCATGATAGATTTCGAGCCTTTTAAAATCGGCTCCATGACACGGTCAGTAATCATCGTGGCTGCGATTGGAGTATACCCGGCGCTCATTCCTTTACCCAATGCGATGATATCCGGGGTGACTCCCCAGTGTTCCATTGCGAACATTTTTCCTGTCCTGCCGATTCCCGTCATTACCTCATCGGCGATAAAAAGAATGTCATAGGTTTCGCAGATTTCCTTAATCCTTTGATAGTAGCCATCCGGCGGTGTTACAGCACCAGCGGATGCCCCGATTATCGGTTCTGCGATGAAGGCTGCGATATTCTCGGAGCCGACCCTTTGAATGGCTGTCTCCAGTTCGTCTGCACACTTAAGCTTGCATCCTGAAGTTTCATTATTATGAGGACAGCGATAGCAATAAGGAGCAGATATGCTAGGAAAATCCTCCAATAGCGGCACAAAACGTTTTCTTCTTGGGACATGGCCTGACATCGATAAAGCGCCCATCGTGATCCCGTGATAACTCGTCCACCTGGAGATTATGCGATTTTTTCGCTCAAACCCTTTTTCTTGCCAATGTTGAATCGCGATCTTCATTGCCGTTTCGGTCGCTTCCGATCCACTATTCACAAAAAATGACCAATTCAAATCCCCTGGAGCCAGCTCACTTAGCTTTTTGGCCAATGCCTCTGCGGCTCCGCTCGTAAAATGAGACCTATATGCAAAAGAAACCTTGCGGGCCTGCTCCGTCATGGCCTCGACAATATCCAATACACCATGTCCAATACTTGCCGTGACCGCTCCTGATGAGCCGTCTATATACTGTTTTCCATCTGTATCATAAAGATAAATTCCATTCCCATGAGAGATAGTGGGATAGTCCTGATCTAAAGTAGGCTTAATCAAATGATTTCGTTCCATTTCATCTCTCCTTTTAACATTCGTACACATTATCTATTAATCTATTACGTTCTTAAAAGACTAAAAGGCTCATCCTGAATCAGGATGGATTCCGTAGGGCAGCCTTCCATGGCATCTTGCATGTCATCATGCAGGATTTCAGGAACTTCGGCAATTCCCTGATTATCGTCCAGGATGACGAAAGCGATCCCTTGATCGTCATAGTCATAAATCTCAGGACCTGTTGAACCGCACGCCCCGCACGCAATGCATGTTTCTTTATCAACCCTTGTGTATTTAGCCATAGAAAAATCCTCCTACTTGAGGGATAAATCTTTACCCCAAATATTCATGTCCTCATACTTATCCCAAATATTGCAATTCTTCGTTAATCTGCCGCCATATTCATATCCCAGCTGATGAAAGACGGCGTTCATGCCCATTGACAATGAACGGGCCAATGAATAAGAGCAATAAATGTTTTTCCTGTACAATTCTTGTTCCAATGCGGAGATGAGCACCTTCATGAAACCATGCTTTCGATGCTGGGGAATTGTTGCACAGTCCGTTATCTCAGCATTATGATACATCTCATTCACTTCAGCGGATGCAGCACTCACGATGGTTCCTTCATATTCGATAACACTAAAGATTGTCCCTTCCTCCATCACTTTCTTGATATATCGTTCATCATTCATCGGTGTAGGGTAGGTTTCAAAAATGGCACCATATAGCTTCGCCAGCTCTTGTGCATCTTTCTCCGTAGCAGACCGGAGGATATAACCGTCAGGGATTTGCTGGGATGCAATCGGTCTAGGAACTGTGGTTACATCTTGGATGACCATATCTTCCTTGACCCAAAAGTCGCTAGTCCGCCTTTCATCCGTTAAATAGAAGGCCATGCAATAGGCATCATTCCCTTTGAAATACTTGCTTAATATTCCTTCCAGCATGAATCCTTGACCCAACGCCGCTGATAAATCTTCATTCCTTGCTTTAAGTATCACTTTTGTAAAGCCCTGCTCCTTTGCGATGGCAAGGGCCCGATCGATCGCTTTTTTGATATTTCCCCGATAATCATCCATGCGTAAGCGCTGATTGGCATGATCATGATAGAGCTCCATCGTATAACAATCCCCGGTCTCCATTTGGGTGAAAAAAGGCAGCTTTTGAACAGGCATCATGTATCCCCCTTATTTAAAGAATTCGGGAGAAGAGATGCCTATCATCCACTTCTCCCGGCATTCTATTTCCAATTGAATAATTTTTTGACAGGTGCCTGAAGAAGCTGTTCATACGTAAACTCATCAGGATATTCACTCACATCATATATGGATAAGGCTTCATCAACCTTTTGATTCATCGAATCAGACACATAGATTCCGCATTCAGGACAGTTTATGGCCGGAACTTGAAGGACTTTTATTGAGCGTTTCCCGTCAGGCATGATCCAGTAACAATCCTTCTTTTCGCTTTCTTCCACGTTTGGGGTATTGCACCATAAGCAGTCCATCTTCATTCCTCCTTGCCATCAGATTTCACCGAACCGCTAGCGGCCAAGGCATTCTTTTTTTCTTGGGCCAACCTTAATTTTTCCTTCATTTCATCCCGTTTATCACGGCGATCCTTCAAGGAAGCATGTTCATCAGTGCTTTCATACGCTTTTCTCTTGTCAAGACGACGAAGGCCCTCTGGCACCAAGTTGAATTTCTCATCCGTCATGAGCGCGGAAATCCCGACGGCTTCTTTCCTATCCGCAGTACCATACACTTCATCGAAGTAAGCATCCGCACTGCCGGCAACATAGTTCTTCGGCTCCGGATAGCTTGTGATTACTCCTTCAAAGTTCCGTAAAACGACTTTATCCGGACTTTGCGAAAGGAGGTAATTCGGAGTCAAGGCAATCTTTCCGCCGCCGCCAGGAGCATCCACCACAAAGGTTGGCACTGCATATCCTGATGTATGGCCGCGCAGCGCTTCAATGATTTCCAGTCCTTTTGAAACCGGCGCCCGGAAATGGCCAATCCCTTCAGATAGATCACATTGATAAATGTAATAAGGTCTTACCCTTGCTTTAACACAGTCATGCATAAGCTTTTTCATGATATGGACACTATCGTTGATACCAGCGAGGATGACTGCCTGATTACCAAGCGGCACCCCTGCCATCGAGAGCATATCACATGCTTTTTTCGCTTCATCCGTCAGTTCAAGTGAATGATTGAAATGCGTATTCAGCCAAACCGGATGGTATTTTTTCAGAATATTACATAAATTTTCTGTAATCCTCTGCGGGAAAACGACCGGTGCACGTGTGCCGATCCGGATGATTTCCACATGCGGGATGGCGCGTAGGTTACTCAATACGTATTCAAGGATCTTATCATTGATCAACAGTCCGTCACCGCCAGAGATCAGGACGTCCCTCACTTCGGGAGTGTTCCGGATATATTCAATCGCCCCGTCAAGCTGCTTCTTGGGAACACCCATGCCAACCTGACCCGAAAAACGGCGTCGCGTACAATATCTGCAGTACATGGAACATTGGTTCGTTACAAGGAATAGAACGCGATCCGGATAACGATGCGTCAATCCTGGAACAGGGGAATCCTCATCCTCATGCAGCGGATCCTCCAAATCATATCTAGTCTTGTTCATTTCTGCCGAAAGCGGTACAGACTGTAAACGAATCGGACAGCGAGGATCATCGGGATTCATCAATGAAGCATAATAAGGCGTAATGTTCAACGGAATCGTTTGAGTCGAAATCCGGACTCCTTCCTCTTCTTCCGGTGTCAGGTTGACGACCTTTTTCAGATCATCCAGTGATTTAATCGTATTGGTCAATTGCCAGATCCAATCATTCCACTGCTCTTCCGTTACATCCTTCCACAATTCGATATCATTATAATGCCTGCGTCCACCTAGGTATTCTTTATGTTTTACATCCATTCCCATCAAATTCATTAATAATGCCCCCTTATTATTAGAACTTATCTATATACTCTCGCAAGAATGATGCCAACATTGATAACAAGGAAATCATAAGCAAAAGGGGGTAAACCGAGCTTAAAATCGCAAGATATTTTTCATTATGCATAATTTTTTGCAGCCAGATTCTTTGCGCCAAGCAATAAAAAAAGAGGCTCTCTTTACACAAGAGCCCCCCAGTTTGTAGACAAAAGGAGTTCTATCCAAATTTTTAAACATAGTTGATTGGAGCGGGCGTTCGAGACTCCTGCGGGAATAGCGAGTCCAAGGGAGTCCCCACAGGCGCAAGTGCGCCGAGGGAGGACCGCCCGCGGAAAGCGAGTGCCCTACGTTCCAATCAACGTCCAAATTGTACAAGCAAAAAAAATGTAGACGAACTCGATTTTCATCGAGCTTGTCTACATTCTGAAAGTCTCTTTAGATTACATCATGATATGACAGTGACAGCGTTTCCAAAAAAAACTGAATTCACTTGGTTTCCTTCGACCCTGCCGTATAAACTTTTTCAATGCCGTACTTGTTTAACTTATATTGCAGTCCCTGCCTTTTAATATTGAGGGCTTCTGCCGTTTTGCTGATATTCCCGTTATATTTCTCGAACATATTGATGATCATTTCCCTTTCCATTTCTTCAAGAACGACAGGTAAATCAATCCTGTTTTTCAATGGGGAAGGCTGGCTCTGCGCATTTGCTGCAGCATAATTTCCTGAAGGGAAAAGATAAGCAGGAAGATGATGTTCATCAATCATATCTTCTCCAGCGTCCATGACGTTAAAGGTTAACTCGATGGCATGCCCCAGTTCACGAATGTTCCCGGGCCATGGATATTGAAGAAGCCGCTGCATCGCCTTTTGACTGATCCCGCGCACTTCCGTAAAAAATGATTTGTTGAATTTTTGAATAAAGTGATTGACGATTTCCGGAATATCCGTTTTACGCTCGGAAAGAGAAGGCATCTGGATCGTTACGACATTGAGGCGAAAAAACAAATCCGAACGAATGATTCCCCGCTCCAACGCCTCTTCCGGAGAAATGTTCATCGCAGCAATGATCTTCACATTAATCTTTTGCTCCTTCGAACCTCCAACACGGCGCACTTCACCTTCCTGAAGCACCCGCAGCAATTTTGCCTGCAGACCGAGGTCGAGGCTATTCAGCTCATCAAGGAAAAGAGTACCGCCATTTGCCTGCTCAAAAATGCCCATGCGATCCATCGCTCCGGTAAAAGCCCCTTTCGTCGTGCCGAACAGCAGCCCCTCCATCAATTCCTTTGGAACGGCCGCACAGTTTTGCGCGATGAAAGGCTGATTTCGCTGAGCACTTACATTATGTATACTTTGCGCGACCAGTTCCTTCCCTGTCCCTGTTGGTCCATAAATCATGACTGGGGAATGTGTACGGGCCGCTTTTTTCGCCAAGGAAATCGCTTGCTTAAAAGCAGGACTATTGCCGATCAAATCACTAAAATGATAGGTCGCCGTCCCTTCAGAAAACTTATTTTTCCTATGCGTCTCTGCCAGCTGGGAACGCAAATCGACAATTTGGTCATACATATTCATGACCTTCGTAATATCCTTTGCGATTTCCACTGCCCCAATAATTTCACCATCCTCATACAAAGGATACGTACTATTGATCGACGTTATTTTTTTCTCCTTTAAATTGACATATGTTTGAATGGACTCAATCGTTTCATTGCCTTTTTCCAAGGCTACATGCAGCGTACTGGATTCATCAGTCAATGAAGGATAAAGCTGAAAAATATTCTCCCCCAGCACCTGCTCCCGATCCAGCCCGTCGATATGCGCCATCATTTCATTGTAAAAAACCGTATCCCCATCTTTATTCACAATATGGACACCCACATTGATCACATTCAATATCCATTCAAATTGAGTGGAAAACTGATTTACTGAAGATTTCATTTCTTCATCTCCGTTCTCTGTCATTTGATAGAATCACCTGTAAATTATAGCATTTAATGGGAAACATTCATCTCTTTATTCTAATTTAAATCAAACTTCAGTACAAAGGTAATAGAATAATAAGGTCAAATAAAGGAATCTCGCATTAAGCCAAGAAGATTATAAGAGAAAATATAAAATTCAGGGGTGAGTCGGATTTCGGAAACTAGATTGGAAATTAAACCGTGGGAAGATAAAGACCTTCCATTACTATTTCAACTAAATGCTCCAGAAATGATGGAACATCTTGGCGGACCAGAAAGTAATGAACAAATCCTGAAGCGTCATCAGCGGTATCTACAGATTGGTGATAAGGGATGCATGTTTAGCATCATCCCGTTTCCAGAGGCAAAGGCAGCCGGTTCCGTTGGCTACTGGCAAAAAGTGCGGAACGATGAATTCGTTTACGAAATCGGTTGGAGCGTCCTCCCTTCCTTTCAAGGAAAAGGAATCGCATCTCATGCCGTGAAGGCAGTGATAGAGAAAATCAAAGCCGAACGAAATTACAAATACATTCACGCATTCCCTTCGATCACTAATCCTGCATCTAACGCAATTTGCCGCAAGCTCGGCTTCAATCTCATCTCCGAATGTGAATTCGAATACCCGCCAGGGAGCTTTATGAAATGCAATGATTGGTGCCTGGAACTAGGATGAATACTTTAGATGAATAGCGGATTTGTGTACAGGTAGGATCATACCGTGGTAAGTCGAATTATGTTGGGTTTAGGTGAATTATTTCCCGGGAAAGTCGAATCATTCTGGGGGTTGGTCAGATTATTCCCGGGGTAGGAAGAATTATTCCCGAGGCAGGGCCGATTGCATCCCTTAGAATTTCTTTAGTGTCTGTCTGAAAGGATAATGAACTGAATATGGAGCTTTTATATCTTTATGAAGGTTAGGTCGATTCTCTGATTTTAAGTTCTGTAGGCAATTTAATAATGTCGCGCTTTAATTTCAAATCTTCATTTAAATATTTTATCAATTCTATTACAGTGCGTTGCCCTAGTTCCATAATCGGTATATCGATTGTGGTTATGGTAGGGGTTGTGACTTGGCAAATAGATTGATTATCATAACCAACTATGGCTAGGCATTCCGGAATTTTGTAGCCCAACGCAGTTGCCTTTTTAATAATTCCTGCTGCTACCTGGTCATTTCCAGTAAATAAGGCAGTAGGTTTTTCTTTTAATTTTACTATTTCATCACAAATACGGAATCCATCTTCAATACTAAATCCATGTCCAAATATCCAATCGTCATTATGCAGTAAATCATGATCCGCTAAAGCTTTTAAAAACCCCTCTTTTCTTTGACCCTGGGCCTGACTATAAGAAGTATCGTAGCAAAAACCTATTTTCCTATGGTCTTTTTCTATTAAATGATTAACAGCTTTGTATGTCGCTTCGAATTCGTCATATCCGATAATCGGTATAGAAGCGGAATGATGGTATTCATTACACAGTAAAATTGGGCCGTATTTCAAATAAGGCTTGATTACATTCCATTCATTTTCTAACGCTCCTAAAATAACCCCATCTACTTCTCTATTCTTTAATTTCCCCATAACATCCAATTCATTTTTCGCATCATAAAAGGTTTGAAAAATAAGAACCTTATAATCATTTTCCAATGCTGCTAGAGATACTCCTTTAACCAATTGGGCAAAGAATGGATGATCGAAACTTGGGACTGATATTGCAATGGTTTGGGTTTTATTTGTCCTAAAATTCCGGGCTAGTGAACTTGGTGCATAATCAAGCTCTTCCATGACCTTTAAGATTTGTTCCCTTTTTTCTTTCGATACATATGGATGATTATTTAAGACTCTGGATACCGTTGTTTTAGAGACATTACATATCTTGGCTATCTCGCTAATTCTCGTCATTTAATCCCATCCTTGTAATAAGTGGTTGACATGTTATCGATTTCAGAAGTTATGATTAAACCGTTCCTAATATATTAACAAAATTTTTCTGAGTTGTATTTTTAAAAAGTTATATTTTAGCGAATGGAGGGATTGTTATGTTTTTGAATAAAAAGGGCGGGTTTCAGTTAATGCCAAAGGTTGAAGACCCAAAATATATTGTATTCTGTGATTTCGATGAGACCTATTATCCTCATTCCATGAGTCACGAGAGACAGGAAGATGTATATGAGCTTGAAAATTACTTAGAAGCAAAAAGCATGGATGAAGGACTTGTCTTTGGCTGGGTCACTGGGAGTAGTATCGAATCAATATTACATAAAATGGAACAAGGTGGATTCAGGTTTTTCCCGCATTTTATTGCCAGCGACTTAGGCACCGAAATCACCTATTTCTCGGAAAATAACTTTTTGGAAAGTGATCCTGATTGGCATTCGCAGATTAATATCGAAGAATTTAATAAGGGGAAAGTCGATGAAATTTATAATGTTCTACTTAACGGCAATATACCCTTGATTCCTCAGACTCAAATGGGAAGTTCACGCTACAAAAGAAATTATTATTATCAAATACAACATGAATCCGTCGACAAGAAGAATTTAGCTACCATCCAGAGGGTGGCCAAAGAGTACGGGATAGGGGTAAATATCAATCGTTGCAATCCCCTTGCCGGCGATCCTGAAGATAGTTATGATATAGACTTCATTCCATTAGGCACTGGAAAAAATGAGATTGTCCGTTTTATGCTAGACAAATTCGGGCTGAATCGGGAGCATGCCTTTGCTTTCGGGGATAGCGGCAATGATCTGCTCATGTTAAAAAGTGTTAAACATGGTTACCTTGTAGGGAATGCAACCCAAGAAGCAAAGGAAGCTCATACTAAATTAGCGACAGGTACGTACTCCAAAGGAATATTAAGAACTTTGCAATCCATCATTACTATTTGAGTGGAAGTATAAGTAATGAGGAAAAGGTAGTTGATGCGCTCCTGCACAGCTTTACTTTCCGCTAACGGTATGGATTTTCCATCAAGCAAACAATTCATTCCATGTTACTTTGCCTGCAAGCTTATCAGCGGAAATCTTACTTGCTTTCTGGTATTTGAATAATGCCGCCTCGGTTTTTCCCCCGAATTCTCCGTCAAGAGTACCGGGGTTAAAACCTTCCATATATAACGCTGCTTGCAGGATCCATGTGATATTGCAGCTAGCTCCTTTTTTTATTGTGACGGTGGCATTCTTCGTTTTAGGCCCCCATTTTCCATCGACAACAAGCTTTTTATTGAATTGCTTATTCAATTCTATTTGTAAACCTATTATAAGGGCCGTTCGAGTTTTAGGGCCATAAAACCCATCACACTCAATATTCGTTTCATATCGGCCATTTAACGTTTGTTGAATCGAAATGATAGGATTATCTCCTTTGCCGGTTTTCTGCATTTCCCTTTTTTCTAATTTGAAGGGTAGGCGGGGTTCATTTCCAGCTTGTAACTGTGTATAAGATAACCCGCCTGTCATCTCCAAGTGGGGGTAATCCTTGAATGAACTCCAATCCCCGCCCCATTTAAATCCTAACCCCTTACCTATGGCAGCCACTCGCTGCCATTTTGAATTAACTGTCCATATCGCTCTCCTGCCATCATCACTCACAATGAAGAAGTCAATAGCCAGTCCATAATTATGATAGGATTGCCCTGGCTTAGCGTTCGTCACAATCGGTTTAGCTAGATTACTATAGTTTTTTCCTTTGTAGCTGTAAACTCGTCCTTGACCAAAAAGGGTGGCTTGTTCTTCCAAAGAGCGGTAACCTGCACTTATCTGTACCGTGATTCCTTCATTATAAGCACGTTCCACCATTTCCAATGCTGCTGCCTTCACAACAGGATTCATCCCTTTGCCCATCTTTTTCACTGATCGCTCCAATAATGTCCGTAATGCTACTTTCACTGTCATCCCTCCTTTTAAGTTCCCATCAAAGTTTATATAAGACTTTTTAACGGAAAAGTAGCAGAATTGGAAAAGTTTGTTCGTTCTCATTTATTAGAGAATAGAAGTGATATGTTATTTATCCGATCCTTTTTCCGCCGACTGTCTGCCAAGCCTCCTAGCAGGTAAACGGCTGCGGGGTCTCGGCTAGCCAGTTTTTCGGCAGAAAAATTAGCCATAAAAAACACCCCGTAAATGTTAGTTTGGT
>NZ_JVPL01000296.1:0-18680 GCF_001054655.1 Bacillus sp. 220_BSPC | reverse complement strand
CCACACCTCACTACTTGGTAAATAGCAACAAAGTATGTGAAAACAGCCTTTGTGAATTATTAGATTATACAGCTCAAAAGAAGTTGATGTCCTTCAAAATAAAAGACACCCAATGAATGGATGCCTTTTTTATATGTTCAAGGAGTTTAAGCCTCTTTTTTATTCAAATCAAATTGTTCCTGAATTCTTATTAATTCTTTCGGTATTACATAAACATAATCCAAAATAATTCTAGTGAATCGGATTAAATCATTAATTATGTGGATATCGAATTCTACATTCTCTTCATGAGCAGCTGCATTTCCCAAGTCTCTAATTAAATGTGATACTTTATCCAAAACTTTAGGAATTATTGCCTTGTCTGATAAATCAACTAACTTTTTATATAATGTTTTCCCCTCAGCTTTCTGATCATAGCAAAGCATTTCTAAAGTTCTCCTTAGCCCAATGGCACACATTACTCTATCTACATTTTTAGTTTTAAGCGCTGATTCAAATGCACCCTTTATCCTTTCAGGAACGTACTTCAAGTCTCCTGTTTGTATTGGGTAGAGAATATTCTCTGTTTCAATAACCCGTCCTTTATGGTCCTTTATCCCATCAAATGATTCTATAGATTTAAGAGTAACCTTTGAACACACAGGACATTTATATAATGTATACGAGGTATCATATACTGCCCAAGGAACTTCCTCATTATATTCTGGGTGGAAAGTGTATTCAAATTCTTGGTCATTGTGTTTTGCAACAATTTGCATAATGGTTTCGTTTCCACAATGAAGACAAAGAAACGGTTTGGGTGAGTAATCAGTATTTGTCATTTAGTTCTCCCTTTATGTCGATAAATTAGAAATTCGACAAAGGGAGAGAAATTCCTTTAAAATTAAAGCACCCATGACCGGGCGCTTTAATTAATGAAATACTCATTTTCGGCAAAATAAACTGTTATATAAAACATTTGAAATCATATAAAACAGAAAACCCCTTAATATATAAGGGGTTTTTACTGTCTGTATTAGCGTCCCAGATAGGAATCGAACCTACGACCTACAGCTTAGGAGGCTGTCGCTCTATCCTGCTGAGCTACTGGGACATATATTAAAGTCGACGACTTATTTATTATATTTCTTATAGGCAAACTTTTCAAGCTAATAGCACATACTTATGAAAAAAAATCCTCATAAATGTTTAGCGCATCGCTAAGCTCGCGTTTTTCCTCTTTTTTCATCAAATGGAATACTTTATTGTTCATTGGTTTTCTGGTACTATTATACTATAAAAAAATCAGGAGAATGATAGGGGAAAAATATAGAGTTTTAAAGGATGGCGGCATTGCTGGGGATTTTGATTTTACCTGGATGCACACAAGGGGTTTTAGAGGGGATAGGCAAAAAGACGGCTGCACCGATTGCGGAAGATGACATTGAAGTGGCCGAAGCGGCTGAGAATGGGACCGGGCAGGATCCGGAGGGACAAATCGATACGGGAGACTGGATAACGGCCGAGTCCCCGGTCCAGCTTCCGATATTGATGTGTCACAGCATTTCCCAAGGTAATGGCCTTCGGGTTCCAAGGGAGGAATTTCGATCACAAATGGCTTGGCTTCGGGAGAATGGTTACTATACATTATCCCCTGAAGAAGCATTCCTCGTTTTAACCGAGAATCGGATGCCAAGTGAGAAGTGCGTCTGGCTTACTTTTGATGATGGCTATACAGATAACTACACGGAGGCTTTCCCGATATTAAAAGAAAATGATATGAAAGCAACTGTCTTCATGATCGGGAAGTCCATAGATAAAGGTCATCACCTGACTGAAAATCAAATGTTGGAGATGAGCAGGGATGGGATTTCAATCGAAAGCCATACCATCAACCATTTGGAGCTGACCCGCATGACGGCAGAGCAGCAAGAAGCGGAAATGGTTCAGTCGAAGGTGCTGTTCGACCGTATCCTCGACCAGGACACGACAGTGCTTTCCTATCCGGTTGGCCGGTATAACGAAGAGAGTCTCAAGCTGTCAGAAGAAGCTGGATACAAAATGGCAGTCACTACCGAACCTGGGGGATCTTCAAGCGACCAAGGGATGCATGCTCTGCATCGAGTTCGGATTTCACCGGGGTTATCGATCAATGGGTTTGCGTCGCTGATTGAAAATGCTTCAAAGCATTGAAGGCGGAAGGGTCATTTCGCACTTGTTCAGAAAAATCATATAATAATCGATTCTTACATGGTGTATAATGAAGGCAGTGAAAATTATATACATATGAACGATTTGGTGTCTTAATGACTTAAAAGGGAAGTTGGTGAAATGCCAACGCGGTCCCGCCACTGTATATGGGAGCTGACGGCTGTGTACCACTGTATGAGATATGGGAAGGTGCCGTTGACGATGACCATGAGCCAGGAGACCTGCCAGAATTCGTACACCTGTAACCTACGCGGATGGGAAGGTGTGTGGCAGACCCTAAGATAGAGTCCGTATTGATATTGTTGCCATGCAAGCATCTTCCGTTTAACGGGAGATGCTTTTTGTTTTGGGGGCATCTTCCAGGATTGGTTTTCTCTGTTAGGTATGAAGAAATTAAATAAAAAGATTGTGGGGAATGAAAATGAAGAAGATTTTTGGTCTGATACTGTTAATGTTACTGACTGCAGGCATGATGGTTGGCTGCGGTGGTGCTGCTGATGAAGGAAAAGAAAAGCAGCAAACGAATCATGCTCAACACGAAGCTTTCCCGATTACGATTAAAGATGCAAGTGGGGAAAAAGTAACGATAGAAAAACAACCGAAGAAAATAGTTTCGTTGATACCAAGTAATACGGAAGTGGTCTTTGCACTTGGTTTGGGTAAAAAGGTCGTTGGTGTTTCCGACAATGATAATTACCCGGAGGAAACGAAAGAAATTCAAAAAGTTGGCGGAATGGAAATGAACACGGAGCTGATTGTCTCCATGAAGCCTGACCTTGTTCTTGCGCATGCATCAAGTGCCCATAATTCGAATGAGGGTTTACAGCAGCTTAAGGATGCTGGAATAGATGTCCTCGTAGTCAATGATGCACAAAGCTTTGACCAAGTCTATGATTCTATTGAAATGATTGGACAGGCAACGGGTGAACATGACAAGGCAAACGAAATCGTTGCGGGTATGAAAACGAAGCTAAAGGATATCGAGGAAAAAGCCAAATCCGTAAAGGAAGAGGATAGGAAGACCGTTTTAGTGGAAGTTTCGCCTTCACCGGAAATATACACACCGGGAAAAAATACTTTCATGAATGAGATGCTTACTATTATTTCAGCGGATAATGCTGCTGCCGACTTGGACGGTTGGGCAAAGATTGATGAAGAGTCGATGATTGCTGCAAATCCTGATGTCATCATTACAACGTATGGTTATTATACGAAAGATGCAGTAAGTGAAGTGAAGGGCCGAAAAGGATGGCAAGACGTAAATGCTGTTAAGAATGGCCAAGTCTTTGATGTCCATTCTGACTTGGTGACCCGTTCCGGTCCACGCTTGATAGAGGGAGTAGAGGAACTTGCCAAATCAGTCTATCCGAATCAATTTAACAACTAAATGGGCGTTTGCTTATTTGATTGCGTTGTTCATTTTGTTATTCGCAATGACGATAGGCATTTCCTTTGGTTCGGTGCCAGTACCGATTCCCGTACTTATACAAATAATCGGCAAGGAGATTTTACACTTGCCGATTTCTGCCGATCCGGATTTGATGCTAACGAATATCGTGATGAACATCCGCTTGCCGCGGGTGCTGCTCGCTGGTTTGGTTGGGGCATCACTTGCGATTGCGGGTGCGGCTTTTCAGGGACTGCTCCGGAACCCGCTCGCTGATCCTTACACATTAGGTATTTCATCAGGAGCATCGGTCGGAGCCGTTTTGACAATATTCTTGAATATATCACTGCCATTCATCGGTTTATATACCCTTCCGGCATTGAGTATCTTATGTTCAGTGCTCACGATGCTCTGCGTACTGACTTTTGCAAAAAAAATGGATCGATCGATGAAAGTGGAAACGATCATTTTAACGGGAATCATTTTCAGCTCGTTTTTAAGTGCCTTCATTTCATTGATGATTGCGCTGACGGGTGATGAATTAAGACAAATCATCGGCTGGCTGATGGGAAGCGTCTCAATGCGCGGATGGAATTATATCGTAATCATTTTGCCGTTTTTTATCATTGGTTCGTTGACCTTGATCATGAATACAAGTGAATTGAATGCGATGACTTTCGGGGAAGACCGGGCAAAACACTTAGGTGTGAATGTCAAGCGGCGGAAAATGTGGATCTTGATAGCCGGTTCGACATTGACAGGGGCAGCCGTTGCCGTTTCAGGGGCGATTGGTTTTGTAGGATTGGTCATTCCTCATTTTGTCCGAAAGATTTGGGGACCTGACCATAAACATTTGCTTCCGTTGTCATTGTTGATAGGAGGCGGATTCTTGATATTGGCCGATTTTGTAGCACGAACGATCATTGCCCCATCGGAACTGCCGATCGGGGTGATCACCTCACTTATCGGGGCACCTGCATTTGCGCTGATTTTATTAAAGAGACGGAGAGAAGGGTAAAACGGATGCTTGAAGTAAAAGGGTTAACAGGTGGATATCACAACAAAGCTGTTTTGGACTCTGTCTCTTTTGATGTACATAAGGGGGAATTATTCGGGATTCTTGGTCCTAATGGCAGCGGGAAAACGACGCTTTTAAGTATGCTTAGCGGGGTGCTCGATTATAAAGGCGGAAGCGTACGGATAAGCGGCAGGAATTTGAAGGATTATTCGTCAAAGCAACTTGCACAGGTCATTGCCGTGCTCCCTCAGCATTCCTCATTAGCTTTCTCCTATACAGTAAAAGAGACGGTCTCACTTGGGCGATATGCCCATCAATCAGGTTGGTTCCATAGTTGGTCCGCAGAAGATGAATCGATTGTCCAGCGGGTGATGGAACAAACGGGAGTAGCTGATTTTCAGGATCTTCATTTTGATCGATTATCAGGAGGGGAAAGACAGAGGGTCCTGCTGGCACAGGCCCTTGCCCAAGAGCCGGAAATCCTTTTTTTGGATGAACCTACGAACCATTTGGATCTTTCCTATCAAAAAGATCTTCTTGATCTAATGAGGAAAATGGCAAAAGAGCAGAAGTTGACCGTTATTTCAATTTTTCATGATTTGAATTTGGCTGGATTATATTGTGATCGGCTTATGCTGCTTGAGAAAGGGCGGATTCAGGTTGTTGATGTGCCGAATGAAGTGCTTCAACAGGAACGGATTCAGGGTGTATATCATACGACAATCGAAAAACACCCACATCCCGCCCTTCCGAAACCGCAAATGTTCATCGTTCCGGAAAAGCATGGCCAGGATACTATCCCGTTGGAAATTGATGATTCTTATTTGACAGTCGGATTTGAGATGATTCAATTGAAGTCTCCGATCCCGCTTAGAACGATGTCTTCTGGAGTGACTGGTTCGGGGACGGGCTGGCATAAGTATTTTGTGAATAGGCACGTCCATCATGGTTATGATTGCGAGGATCATCATGTTGAAATGGCCGACTATTTAACAACTCATGGTTTTGAGCCACAGGAAACGGTAGGGATGATGACAGCTGTCTTTCTCGATACGGTCGCAAGCAAGCTATTAAGAGCTGAAGATTTCTCGGTTTTTATCATTGTGACGGCCGGTGTAGGGAATGCCATCGACGCTTCATTAGCTGACCGGCATTCTTGGAGTTCCGCACCAGGAACGATAAATACATGGATATTCGTAAATGGGCATTTGGCAGAAGAGGCATATATCCACAGTATAGTGACTGCGACCGAGGCAAAAGTAAAAGCGCTTCATGATTTGCATGTCATGGATAAGGTGACAAATACTTATGCAACAGGAACATCGACAGACAGCATGTTGATTGCGGCAACTCAAAGAGGGGCAAAGCTTCAATATGCAGGCACCATCACTCCGTTAGGGAAGCTGATCAGTCGCGGTGTATATGATTGTACAGTGGAAGCCTTAACGAATAATCGGAAACGGATTGAGGAATTATGATTTATCATCATCTTTTTGCGGTTACGCTGGCGTTTTTCCTTGATTTATTAATTGGAGATCCGCCAAGTTGGCCGCATCCAGTCAAATGGATAGGAACGATGATTAGCAAGTTGGATCTGGCATTAAATAAAGGGGCATATAAGAAACGGAAAGGGCTCTTCATGTTGATCATCGTCCTATCGGCGGTGTTATTGATTACAGTTCTTACCGTTTATTTGGCTTATCTAATCCATCCGCTTGCAGGTATCCTATGGGAAGCTTTTGTCATTTCCACAACGATAGCTCAGAAGGGCTTGAAGCAAGCTGGGATGGATGTTTGCCTTCCGCTTAATGAACGGGATTTCCCTGAAGCGAGGGTAAAGCTTTCCTATATCGTTGGCCGTGATACGGCTGAGCTTGATGAACCAGAAATCGTCAGGGGCACCGTGGAAACCGTAGCGGAAAATACCAGTGATGGGATTACAGCGCCATTATTTTGGGCAGCTATCGGCGGTGCGCCGCTCGCGATGGTGTACAGGGCGATTAATACCTGCGATTCCATGGTAGGGTACAAGAATGATAAATATGGGCAATTCGGCTGGGCTTCAGCCAAGCTCGATGATATCGTCAACTGGATACCCAGCCGCCTCACCGGCTTCCTGATGTTGCTGAGCTCGAAATCCGGCTATCATGGCTTCGGCGTCAGGTGGAAGATATTATTCAATGACGCAAAAAAACATCCAAGCCCGAATAGCGGGTGGTGTGAAGCAGGCGTTGCGGCCATTTTGGGAATCCAGCTTGGAGGCCGGAACATGTACAAAGGAATTGTTTCCGACCGTGCGAGGATGGGAGTTCCGCTTGTTCGATTGGAAGCAAAACATATACCACAAACGATTACCATCATGCATCGGTCATCTTTTCTATTTCTGCTGATGCTATGGCTAGGGGGACTTATTCTTGACATTACCTTCTCATGGCTCTAATCCTCATTATCTTTATGAAGCGCTGGAAATCGAAATGCCTGAATCGGTTCTCGACTTCAGTGCTAACATCAACCCATTGGGTCCGCCTTTACGCATAAAGGAACAGTGGTCTGGGTTTTTCGAAGGGATCCTTCAATATCCAGATCCGCATGCCATTGAACTGACAAAATCAATTGCAAAAAAAGAAGCACTTCCTGAGCAATCCGTTTTGATGGGGAACGGTGGTGCTGAAATCATCATGCTGGTAGCGAACGGATTAGCCAATCAAAGGGTGCTGATCATACAGCCGGCATTTGCGGAATATGCTGAAGCTTGTTTGGCAGCAGGATGTAAGGTCGATTTTCACCAGCTTGATGCTCCTGGGTGGCAATTGGACCTGGAACGATTGATTCCGCGATTACCCGAATATGATGCCATTTTCTTATGTACGCCTAATAATCCGACGGGAGTTTCATTTAAGCGGGATACAGTTAGGGAATTGATCATTGAATGCCAAAAAGCGAATTGCCTGGTTGTCCTGGATGAGGCTTTTTATGATTTCACGGAGGATGCCTTTAGTTATGCTTCTTTAATCAATGCATTTCCACATTTACTCATACTAAGATCAATGACTAAAATCTTTGCGATCCCCGGTTTGAGACTAGGCTATTTGCTTGCGTCACCTGACATCATAAAACGGGTAAGAAATTATAAACCGCATTGGAGCGTCAACCATGTGGCACTTGAAGTAGGGAAAATCTGTCTTGCAGAAGATGCCTATATGAGAAAAACAAGAGACTATATTGTATGGCAAAAGCAAAAACTATTCCGATTTTATGAGAAGCAGGGGTTGGATGTCTCCGATAGCACAGTTAATTTTTATTTGGTGAAAGATGAATCTTTATCCCTTTTCCCCTTTTTGCTGAAAAAAGGAATCGTACCGCGCCATACCTATAATTTTCCGGGTTTGGATGGAAGGTGGCTTCGGTTTGCAGTGAAGAGTGAACATGATAACGAAGCACTGATGGAGGGGGTAAGACAGTGGAGAAAGCAAGGCTCTGTTTTATAAGCGGGGGTGTCCGTTCTGGAAAAAGCAGCTTTGCGGAAAGAAAAGCCCTGGAGTATGCACTCCAGATGGATGGGAACTTGCATTACCTCGCCTGTGGCCGAGTCAGTGACGCTGAGATGGGTGAACGCATCCTTAGGCACCGGAAAGATAGGGAAAGCAGCCCGATTGCGTGGAAGACCTCCGAATACGCAACGGATATTACAAGAATAGGGGCGGATATTGATCAGGATTCCATAATTCTGCTTGATTGTCTGACAACCCTGCTTGATAACGAACTATTTGGCCCTGGCCTTCCGCTTGAAGAAGAATTCTTAAATAGCGTTTTTTCAAAAATAATAACCGGAATCAATGAGATAAAAAAACAATCCAATTGTTTAATTGTCGTGAGCAATGAATTGGTGCAGGAACCGATTTTCCAGGATGATTTCCTTCATATATACGGAAAAACACTGGGGTTGCTTCATCAAACGATCGTCGGGCTGGCCGATGAAGCCTATCTAGTGGAAGCGGGAATTCCATTGCGGAAGAAAGGGGGCATGCAGGAATGAGCGGAGTGATCGGATTTTTAATTAACCTGCAGTTCTTTACGGTCTTTCCAATAAAGAAGCAGCTTCCGATGGAGAAGAAATATATTCACCGTGCCATTCAAACCTTTCCATTAGTAGGTCTTTTGCTAGGCTTGATATTGGGCGGCGTTTTGTATGCACTTGTGGAATGGACCCCATTGTCATCGCTTTCGATTGCCTTTTTCCTTTGGTTTTTGACCATGGCATTAACGGGAGGCTTGCATCTCGATGGCTGGATCGATGCAAGTGATGCTTTTTTTTCCTATCAGGATAAAGAGCGGCGATTGGAAATCATGAAGGATTCCAGGACAGGTGCATTCGGTGTCATCTCCGTCATAGTCCTATTGGCCGCCCGGTTTCTATTTATCTATGAAATTGTTGAAAGGGTAAATGAATGGACATACTTCTTGATCATTGCCCTTCCGCTCTTAAGCAAATGTGTGATGGGTTATTTACTCATCCGGATGCCGCTCGCTAAAAAAGAGGGGCTAGGTGCTTTTTTTCAAAGTGCAGTGATGAAAAGCAGTTTGCCCATTTATTGGCTGTACCTCCTTGTAAGTCTGGCGTTTGCCTGGATCATCGATTTTAAGCTTGTCCCCTTATTTTTCATCATGTGTCTGGCTGCCGTGTTTTTCCTGGTATATATGAAACGTAAAATCCTCAGTTGGTTCGGTGGGATAACGGGGGATGTACTGGGGGCATCCGTGGAAGGGGTTGAGCTTTGGTTATGGCTGATATTGTGGCTATTACACTACTTCGCCATGGGCTGACAGTAGCTAATGAACGAAAGGCCTATTTAGGCTGGACGGATTCTCCATTAAGTACCGAAGGAGAAAAGGAAATACTGGACTTAAGGGGCTCGTACCCACAGTATGAAAAAATTTTCAGCAGTGATTTGTCCCGATGTGTGGAAACTGCACGCCTGCTGTTTCCAGATGCAGTTCCGATCAAAAACCCTTTGTTCCGTGAGATGAACTTCGGCAGTTGGGAAGGGCGGACGTATCATGAGTTGAAGACAGATGGAGATTATCTTAATTGGCTGGAACGTCCCATGGAGGCACTGGTGCCTGGGGGTGAAAGTTATCCGGCATTTTCCGAACGTGTGAATAATGGCTGGAAACAATTGATTGCCTGTAAGGAGAACCGATTTGCCCTAATGACGCATGGAGGGGTAATTCGTGATTTATTGGTCCGCTATGCCCCGAAGGAAAAGTCTTTTTTTGATTGGGGAATTTCCCATGGCAGGGGATATGAGCTGATATGGGAAGACCGGAACAGCTTAAGGAGGGGAGAACGCTGCACTTTGTTACAGGAGGCGCCTATAATGGGAAAACTAAGTGGGTAAAGCAATTGTATGGTTTGGAAAATGATGTCCTTTGGTTATCCGGTTATCGACAAGAACAGCCGGAATTGATTGATTTCCAAGGCAGGGCAGTTGTATTGCAAGGTTTGGATGCATGGATTCAGCAAGATGCAGAAAAGATGGATTCAGATTCGATTCGAAGAAGATGGAAGGAAATCATGGCTGATTGGCGAATATGGGAGAATGAAAGGGATGAACACAGCTGCATTGTGATCGGTTCTGATATTTCCAAGGGAATTGTCCCGATTGAAGCAAGAGACCGCAGATGGCGCGATGCCTGCGGATGGGTCTATCAAGATGTAGCATCCATATCAAAGCGCGTTGATATCATCTGGTATGGAATTAACCAGCGAATAAAGTAGAGGAGGTAATTGGGATGAAAATCTATACACGTACAGGGGATAAGGGACAAACCAGCGTAATCGGAGGTCGGCTTGACAAGGATGACATTCGTGTTGAATCTTATGGAACGGTGGATGAAGTGAATAGCTATATCGGTCTTGCGGTGACAGAATTGGATCCTGCGATATTTACGGATGTACTGGCCGATCTAGAAAAAATCCAGCATGAGTTGTTTGACTGCGGAGGAGATTTGGCAACCGTTTCCGAGAAAGCCCCGCAAAAGCTGACGGATGAGACCATTACCTATTTGGAAGAACGGATAGATGCCTTCATACTTGAAGCGCCGGAACTGGAAAAGTTTATCCTGCCTGGCGGCTCAAAAGCGGCTGCAACGATTCACATTGCCCGAACCGTGACAAGAAGGGCAGAACGGCTGGTCGTTTCATTGATCAAGTCGGGTGCGGCCGTTTCACCATTATCACTTCAATATTTAAATCGTTTGTCGGATTACTTCTTTGCTGTTGCACGTGTGATCAATTTCCGTCTTGGTGTAAAAGATGTGGAATATATCCGCAGCGCAAATGTGTTCCGAGGAGGGAAAAGAAAGGAAAAAGAGTAAACATGGATGTAAGAAAAATTAGTGCAATTGCTATATTCATCGCCTTATCGGCGGTAGGGGCAATGATTAAAATCCCTTCACCGATCGGAAGCATCGCTTTGGATAGTTTTCCGGCCCTTTTGGCGGCTGTCATACTTGGCCCGGTATCGGGGGCTATAGTTGCTGGGCTTGGTCATATCATTTCAGCGTTCATCGGCGGCATGACACTTGGGCCATTCCACTTTTTGATCATGGTCGAAATGGCTGTCCTGACATGGATGTTTAGCATTTTATATATAAACGGAAAAAAAGTAGGCGCATTTTTCCTCTTTTTTATCAGTAATGCCTTCGTTTTGGCCCTGCCTTTCGCATTTCTGATCAGCCCTGGCTTTTACACGTTATTGGTTCCGGGCTTAACGGTGGCGACGGCGGTAAATGTAGTATTGGCAGTCCTTTTATTGCCGCGCTTGGAACCTGTTTTGAAAAAAATCATTTTTAAAGATGGATTAGCAGAATGAGTGATTCATTGATTTTGCCATTTTCCGAATCAGATTCATTGATCGTCTCAAGTGACAATAGCGGCGGGATCGGGCTGAAGGAAAAAGATCTTGTCCATGTCCCTTATGAGGTCGTTGGATATTATTCCTTTCGGGTTGCCGTCATGGAATGCCTGGGCGTCGGCGGAAGACCCGTATCCGTCGTTCTAAATAATTTCTGCGGTGATGAAGCCTGGGAGGACTTGACCATGGGTGTCAGGATGGGGCTGAATGAATTGGGAATGGAGGACCTTCCCATTACTGGCAGCACAGAAAGTAACATGCCGCTTCTTCAGTCAGCACTTGGTCTTATGGTGATTGGTAAACGAGTGAATGAACGTGTTAAAAAGCAACAGCCCTTACGGAAAATCGCTCTGATCGGCAGGCCACTCGTTGGAGAGGAAGTTATGGAACAGCAAGAGTGGGTCGCACCATTATCTTTATATAAAAGCTTATGTGAAATGGAAGGTGTTCAGGCACTTCCAGTCGGCTCAAAAGGGATAGCGTATGAATGGGGACATCTGGATCAAAGTGGTGAAGGTGTTTCTCTGCCTATAAGTGATAAAGTCGATATTGAAAAATCATCAGGACCATCCACCTGCTTCCTCATTGCCTATCCTGAACAACTGGAGGAAGAAATCAAGCAAAGATCCGGTCCTCTTTTTATTGGCGGTTGATCGGTCCATGACTGAATCAGGCATCGAGTTTAGTTCATGATGAACGGGTTCGATGCTTTTTTCATTGAGATCTTACCTTGATGGATCCCTTTCCTATTTAGAGTGAATGCTTGAATAAGATGTTTGGTTTATTTGGATAGGTGGGCTTGTTGCCCGATTTTATCATGCCAAAGTAAAATGAAACCCATTTATTGCATTACTGCTCGCTTCCGCCATTTTATGGATCACCACAGGTATGGATATTCGGGATGTTGCAGATGCTGTTCAGACAGGGGTAGGTAATACTCTTGGTAATGTTGATCTGAGCTTTGGTGAAGATTCAACATGGAATGATGGGTTGATTTCATTGGAAAACCAATCATTGCGCCTCATGGTTTCATTCTTTACATTAGGTTGCGCTAGAGGTTTTAATAAAGGGGAGCAAAACCCGCTGCCTCCATCATCTTGATTATTGGAGCGGGCGGTGCATTTAAAAATGTATTGAGCTGCCTGCCGATCATATCTGCTGTCCTGGCGTTATAGTAAATTGCCGGTCCTTACTCCATCACATGTGAATGGGGCAGATTTTGGATGGTCAGCAGTCGCACAGGCGATAAAGTCTTGAACGGTTATGGAAATGATTATATCAGTCGTTTCACTTATCCTAATCTTACTATTGAATTCAATTGTTTAAGAGAAAGGAGCATGATGTATATATGAAACATTCAGGTTATTTGATGGGGATCGATATTGGCACGACGAGTACGAAAGTTGTTCTTTTTTCAAAAGGGGGGGAGGTTGTCCAATCTTGTTCGAGGGGATATCCTCTGCACAGTCCAACTCCTTCCGTGGCGGAACAAGATCCCGAAGAAATTTATAAAGCGGTCATCATTGCTATAGGCGAGGTCATGATTGCAAGCGGAATAGAAAAGCAAGAACTGGGCTTGATATCGTTCAGTTCGGCGATGCATAGCTTGATCGCCATGGGTAAGGACGGCAACCCGCTTACGAATAGCATTACATGGGCGGATAATCGAAGTGTTGCCTATGCGAGGAAACTGAAGGCTTCGGAACAGGGGATGCAATTGTATCACAGGACCGGAACGCCTGTTCACCCGATGTCCCCAATCACGAAAGTAATGTGGTTAAGAAATGAGCACCCCGGGATTTTTAACGAAACGGACAAATTTATAGGAATTAAAGAATACATCATCTATAAATTTTTCAATGAGTATGTAATGGATTATTCACTCGCTTCTGCAACGGGCATGTTCAACATGAATGAACTGAAGTGGGATGAAGAGGCACTCACCATTGCTGGAATTGGGGCTGATAAGCTGCCGATGCTTGTCCCTACAACGCATATCCTCTCAGGCTTAAGTGAGGAATTAGCTGCAAAAATGAACATTCATGCTGGTACACCGTTTGTAATTGGAGCGAGTGATGGCGTGCTTGCCAACTTAGGTCAAAACGCAATCAAGCCAGGCGTTCTGGCAGTGACAATCGGAACGAGCGGTGCGGTAAGAACCGTCAGTGACAGGCCGCTTACCGATCCCAAAGGCCGGACATTCTGCTATGCCCTTACTGAGAATCATTGGGTAATCGGCGGACCGGTCAACAATGGGGGAATCACCTTCCGATGGGCACGCGATCAATTGGGCCGTGTGGAAATCGAAAAAGCGAAGGCTTCGGGACAGGACTCCTATGAGATTCTGACGGATATGGCTTCTAATATTGCACCTGGTTCTGATGGGTTGATATTCCATCCGTATATGGCAGGGGAACGGGCACCATTATGGAGTGCCGATGCAAGGGGCTCCTTCTTTGGACTGGCGCTTCATCACACTCGTGACCATATGGTCCGGGCAGTACTGGAGGGTGTAATGTATAACCTGTACAGTGTCCTTATAGCCGTAAAGGAATTGACTGGTGCTCCCGAGAAGATTCATGCAAGCGGCGGATTTGTCCGTTCGAAGCTCTGGCGCCAAATCATGGCTGATATATTCAATCAAAACGTGACAATTCCAGAAAGCTTTGAGAGTTCGAGCTTAGGTGCCGCCGTTCTTGGATTATATGCTTTAGGCGAAATCGAAAGCCTTGATGAGGTTGAGGGTATGGTTGGTGAAACGAATGAACTTGTCCCGATCAAAGAGAATGTTAAAGTGTATGAAGAATTGATGTCGATTTATTTATCCGTAAGCAGGCAATTGGAAGGCGACTACAAGAGGATAGCGGATTTCCAAAGACGCCATTTAGAATGACTCTTAGGATGAATGAGCACTGTGCTTCAATTTGTCGAAAAGGGAGCGGACTTCAGAAAAAAACTGGAACTTTTTTTAATAAAAACTGAGGAAAACAGACTTTTCCTCGAATTTGTCTATAGTCTAAAAGCACAGATGCATAAGCACTGTGCTTTTCTTTTTGCCTGGTAATTAAAATGGTAAGATGGAAGAAAACGATAAGGGGAATTTTCTTATGGGAGCCAGTAAAACGAATGCAATGCGAATTCTTGATAACAAACGTATAGAGTATGGCATGATGAGTTATGATGCCCGCGATGGAAAAATTGATGGGATCACTGTTGCGGATAAGATTGGAAAAGCGCCAGAAACCGTTTTTAAAACGCTTGTCACCCATAACGGACCCCAGCAGCTTTACGTATTTGTCATTCCTGTAGCCACCGAACTAGACTTGAAAAAAGCAGCGAAGGCCGCAGGTGCAAAAAAAATTGAAATGCTTGCGGTTAAAGATCTGCAAAAATACACAGGGTACATTCGGGGAGGCTGTTCCCCGATCGGAATGAAAAAACAATACCCGACCTTTATCGATGAAAGTGCAGCAAACCTGGCTGAAATCATCGTAAGTGGAGGGAAAATCGGTACACAGATCGTTTTAAAACCGTCAGAATTCCTGGAAGTCACACAAGCGGAATCTGCAGCCTTAATAAAATAAATTGTTTACCTTTAGGTATTCACCTATTAGGCCCTTTTTTCATACGCTGTCTTGAAGATCACATCTTTATTGTGAGGGAGAGTGTGAAAGTGACAGGAAGAGTGATGAATTATTTTGCTGGAGGCAATACGGCTAAAGGTTTTTATAGTTTATATGATTCAAATTTAAAAGGTCTGGAAAGATTATTCATATTAAAAGGCGGACCTGGTTCCGGTAAATCGACCATTATGAAAAAAATCGGCCAAGAATGGCTGGATAAAGACTATGACATCGAGTATTTACATTGTTCGTCCGATAATGATTCCATTGATGGAGTAATCATACCGGCTTTGAAAATCGGTATCGTGGATGGGACTGCGCCGCATGTGATTGAGCCGAAGGCACCAGGGGCGATTGAGGAATATGTGAATCTTGGGGCTGCCTGGGATTCCCAGCAGCTGGCTTCTGAAAGAGCGGCCATCATAAAGTTGACGAATGCGAGAAGCAAGAGTTTCGAGAAAGCATATGCCCTATTCGCTGAAGCATTAAAGATACATGATGAATGGGAAGACATTTACAAGTCAAATATTGATTTTGCAAAATTGAATGGGTTGACCAATAAATTGATTGAAAGCTTTTATAGAGATATCGTCCTTAATAAGAAGTCGGATGTTCGTCACCGATTCTTAGGTGCAGCTACACCAACGGGTGCAGTTGATTTCATCCCCAATATTACTGAGGGAATACAAAAACGGTACTTTTTAAAGGGTTGTCCAGGTTCCGGGAAATCAACGATGCTGAAGAAGATTGCAAAGGCTGCGGAGCAAAGGGGCTTTGATGTGGAAATATATCATTGTGGCTTCGATCCGCATAGCTTGGACATGGTAATCGTCCGGGAGGTGGGGATCGCCATTTTTGACAGCACATCGCCTCATGAATATTTCCCGAGTTGTGGGGGGGACGAAATCATTGATATATATAAAACGGCCATTTTGCCAGGAACAGATGAAATATATGCAGATCAATTAAAGGATGTTTCCACCAGGTATCGGACGAAAATGAATGAAGCGACAGCAAATCTGGCTAAGGCAAAAGAGCTGCATGACGAACTCGAAAAGATTTATGTGAAAGCAATGGATTTTACAGCCATCGATGATATTCAAAAGGACATCAATGAACAGATTAATGAACGGGCACAAGATGCCGATAGAAAAACGATTCTACATTAAGAAAATAAACTGCGCCTACCTTAATTAGGTGCAGTTTATTTATATACAAAAAAGGATTTTTTAACCCCTGAAGCCACAACAAGAATATATACGGGTTTGTTAAACGTGTTTATCCACGCCCTTTCGGTTAAAATAGGGATTATATTGAAAAAAGGGGCCGATTGAATTGATAAAGACGATTGCGATTGATATGGACGGAACATTGCTAAACAAAATGCAAAAGGTCAGTGAGGAAAATAAACAAGCAATCCTGAGGGCGCAAAGCGAGGGAGTGGAAGTGATCATTGCTACTGGAAGATCTTATGTGGAAGCAAGGTTCGCTTTAGATGAAGCAGGCATCGTTTGCCCTGTCATCTGTGTAAATGGTGCGGCCCTCTTCACGGAGGAAGGGGAGATTGCCGCTTCCAATCCAATGTCAGCAGCCACTGCTAAAATGGTTGCTGGATTCCTCGAAGAACAAGGGATTTATTTCGAAATATATACGAGTCAGGGGATTTATTCCAAAGACTATGAAAACGCAATATCTGTTTTGGTTGATGTATTCGTTACAGCCAATCCCGACATTGACCCTGAGGGTATGCGAAAATTTGCAGAGCAGCGTTTACAGCTGGGACAGGTAACTTCCATTTCCGATTATTCCGAGTTATTCAGCCGCTCGAATGAGGAATATTATAAAATTCTCAGCTTCTCAAAGGATTTAAGTTTATTAAATCAAATTGCTTCGAAATTGGAAGGACAAGGAGTTACAGTCACTTCATCAGGACGTGAAAATGTAGAAATCATGAGTGAAACGGCTCAAAAAGGTACGGCGCTTGAAACATATGTGAATGGAAAATCCGGCTCGATGCAGGAAACCATGGCTATTGGAGATAATTATAATGATGTATCCATGTTTGAACGGGTTGGTTTGTCTGTCGCAATGGGAAATGCTCCGCTCGAAATTAAAAATATGTGTGATGAAGTAACAGGCAAGAATGATGAATCAGGCGTCGCGGAGGCCATTTTAAAGGTACTTAAACAGTCAGCCTATTAAACTCAAGAATCAAAGGGGGAAAAGACTTTGAAAAAATTGCTCTTATTTTTCCTTATGGCTACATTGTTTTTAACTGGTTGCAACATGAATGATGACGAAAGCAAAAACCAGCCGAATCCTGACAAAGAAGTGACAGGCACTTTAGGGGAAAATCCGGATGTGTTGGTAACGAACCTGCAGGCCCCGTGGTCGATTCAGAAGAATGGGGACACAATGTATGTGTCAGAGCGGACCGGAACCATCGTCGAATGGGACAAGGATAAGATGACACGGCAAAAGGTCAATCTTAAAAAGACATTGTCAGCTAAAGCGGAAGCTGGATTGCTTGGATTTTTGCTAGCTCCCGACTTCTCTAAGAGCGGGCAAGCTTTCGCCTATTATACTTATGAAGAGGGCGGGAATTCCATCAATCGCATCGTCATTTTAGAAAAAAATGATGATATATGGCAGGAGATGGAGACCTTAATCGACGGAATACCAAGCGGGGACTTCCACCATGGCGGCAGGATCAAGATTGGACCGGATGATAAGCTATATGCAACAACAGGTGATGCAAGAAAGTCTGAAATCGCACAGGACATAGAATCTTTAGGCGGAAAAATTCTGCGCTTGAACCTGGATGGCACCATTCCTAAAGATAATCCTTTCGGGAATTCATATGTCTATTCATACGGTCACCGCAATCCACAAGGTCTGGCTTGGGATGAAGCAGGACAGTTGTATGAAAGTGAGCACGGAGATTCGGCCCACGATGAATTAAATAAAATTGACGCCGGTAAGAACTATGGCTGGCCAGAGATACAGGGCGATGAGCAAAAACCGGATATGATAAAACCATTGATTCATTCCGGTGAAAATACATGGGCTCCTTCAGGCATGGCCTATTTTGACGGAAAGCTTTATTTTGCAGCCTTAAGGGGCGAAGCGCTAAAGAGTTACGATGTAAAGAGCGGAAAACTGACCAATATCATAACGGGCTCAGGAAGGATACGTGATGTATTCGTTGATGAAGAATTCATATATTTCATAAGCAACAATACGGACGGCAGAGGAAATCCTGATGAAAAGGATGATAAGCTATATCGTTTGCCGCTATCTCGGTTAAATATGCCTTGATGTTATCAATGAGCAGAAAAGAAGCATATATTTGGGAAACCTCGCCAATAGCGGGGTTTCCTTTTTGTGTATGGCACCAAATTCACGAGTAAAAGCGCGAAATTGACTAGTAACGCCCAAACTCACGAGTAAAAGCGTGAAATTCACGAGTAAAAGCGCGAAATTGACGAGTAACGCCCAAATTCACGAGTAAAAGCGCGAAATTGACTAGTAACGCCCAAACTCAC
>NZ_JVPL01000295.1:0-9242 GCF_001054655.1 Bacillus sp. 220_BSPC | reverse complement strand
CGGGAAGCTTGTCATACAACATTCGAAAATGCTTTATTTGAGTTTATGTATTCAACAGGGTGCAGAATTGGTGAAGCAATAACTCTAGATAGGGCCTCAATCAATTTCTCTAATCAATCAGCAATCGTATTAGGTAAAGGACATAAAGAACGAGAAGTATATTTAAATACTCGTTGTGAAATATGGTTGAAGCGATATTTAAATGAGCGAAAAGATCAGGAGGAAGCACTATTTGTGACAACACGTGCACCCCACCGAATGAGTATTTCTCAAGCGAAAAACATTATAAAACTGGTAGCAAAGAGAACGGACATTAAAAAGAGCATTCATCCCCACCAACTTAGACATAGTTACGCCACAAATTTATTGAATAATGGAGCCCCTCTAGAAGTGATTCAAAATTTAATGGGTCATGAAAAAAGTGAAACCACAAAAATTTATGCATATCTAAGTGGTGCAATGCGGAGAGACTTGTATAGAAAGTATTTTTAAGGGACCAAGGTTCCTTTTTATTTTGTTCTTAATAAACTATCGGGGCTGATTAGTTGAAGAGAGGTTTTTAACTTGTGTTCAACAATCGGGCCATATTCTTGCAGAAGTGAAACATAAAAATTGTCTATATGGGGGCTAGAGCATTTTTGGCAACAAAAACAGTACTCCAATTTATAATACAATTGGAGTACTGTTTGATTCATATTGAGGAGTCGTACATCACATACACTAATTTGTCTACGATTAACTAAAAAATATATTTTTTAATTCATTAATAGTTAAAATAATAAATAATAAAATACTAACGCCTAGCGCAATATTAGATAGCCACTGATGACGATCAAGCTTACCAACATATTTTTTCTTGTTTAGTAAATAAAGCAAAGTGATTGCCATAAAAGGCATAAAGATAGATCCTAGTGCGCCATATGCAATGATTAATCCAACAGGTTTTCCTATGAAATGTAGTAGCATTGGAGGGAATGTTAACCATAATACATAGAAACGATATGCCTTTGTTTTACTTAAATCATTATTACTAATGTCTTGATGACGAATTAATCTAACGAAATCGGCAAATAAATAAGGAACGCCATTCCATACTCCAAGTACAGAAGTAAATGAAGCTGACCAGAATCCAATTAAGAATAAATATCGAACAGATGGATGTAGTTCATTACCTAAGATGGAAGCAAACTCTACTAATCCCTTTTCTCCACTAATATTAACATCTGTTCCATATAATAATCCTGCACCCAATACAAGAAGTGAGATTGTAAACAACGCAGTAACAATATATGCAATCGCAGAATCATAGCGAACCGCACGTATAAAAGATGATCCCTTCCATTTATTCTCTTGTAACCAATAACCATAAGAAGCCATTGTTAGTGAACCACCTACACCACCAATTAAACCGAGAGCATATACTAATGAACCTTGTGGAAGTGTCGGTACAGCAGTCCCCCAAATATCACTAAGTTGTGGGATGACTAGAAGGGCAGATCCAACAACTGTGATAAACATGATTCCGATTAACCCGTTCATGATTTTTTCAAATGTTTTATACTTTCCCCACCATACTAATATAAATGCTAATAATCCATGGATGATTGACCATTGAGTTAAAGAAATTTGAGGGAATAATACCGCCATTGCAAGCGCACATGAAGCTGTACCTGCAGCACCATAAACAAAGCCCCAAATGACTGAATAAACACCAAAATAACCTGTTGCCCATTTCCCCATTAGGTGCCAGCCTTCTAATATAGTTTTACCACTTGTTAAATGCCAACGACCAACGCCTTCATTTAAAGCGAATTTAAGAATGGAACCTATAAGAATCGCCCAAAGAAATACTAATCCATAATTTGTACCTGCCACAAGTGCGGCAACTAAATCACCTGCACCTACGCCCGTAGCAGCAACGATCAATCCAGGTCCAATAATGGAAGATTTTTTTACCCCCAGATCTTGCTCAATTTGTGTATGTTTTTGTTCTATCATTGTAATCCCCCTTCGTATTCTTGGTGATAACGTTTTCAAATGGTATTCTGAAATTAAAGAGTTAAATCAAAATGGCTCTATATAGAAAAAATATAGTGAAATTGATTCACTTTGTGGATCTAAGTTATTATTTTAAAATTCCTTTCCTTTATTTTAACTATTCTATTATTGATGTTTTTTTAAGAAAAATCAATCATTTTAGAATATAGATATAATTATTAATTTTTGGAAAACATATACAAACTCTCAAAAAAAGAAAGTAGTAATGGATTTGTTGAATTTTAAAGGTGTTTCATTACGAATAAAGTTGTTGCTTTTACAATAAAGATGTATAAAAACGCCAGTCGTGTTATTCCATTAATGGGCGCGATTCTGGAATAACATAGATAGAAAATGATCAAACTTTTTTATAAAAACCAAACTTAAATCTGCTGATGAAGAATCCATTTTGATTAATCTTTATTTCAAAGTTACATAGGAAAATTAAACAACCTGTCCCGTTTCGAATACAAGGAACAGGTTGCCTAGGTGTTTTATGTGTGTCCCATTTTAGGGGTTCACTTCAAGGAAAATGACTTTTTAGGTTGGAATTCTCTTAGTGAGACCTTCGACCAACTTATTAATAGATCTGTCAAAGTATTAAATAACATTGTCTCAAAACATAAGTCCGGAAATATTTTAGATGTCACTCATTCTGTTATTCTAAAATCTTTACTCATGTATATGAAAGGAAAATCGATTAAAGATTTATGGGCACCACCATTTATACATGACACAAGCCTTAAAATCTTAGAAATAAAAGATGGGATGCATCACCTATTATCGGAGGGTGATGTTACACACCTAAATAATGTAACGAGTGTTTAGTCTCTACCTCCTGTAATGTGACGTTATGTTAAATAGGCAGAATAAGAAATTTGTTTTTCTTGTTCCGCAATAGGGAGCTTTAATTTAATAAAAAGGAGAGCACATATTATACATAACTAATATGTGCTCTCCTTTATCTCTATATTTAAAAGAAATTAGTCTTATGTTTCTAATGAATGTTTTTAAACGAAAACCTACAAGACAATAAATGATTTTACATATCGTAAATAATAGATATAATAAGAATCATGAAACCTATTGAAATTTTCAAAGCCTTATCAAATGAAACAAGGCTTAAAATGCTAGAATGGCTAAGAGCCGGAAAAACATTTTTCCCTTCAGGATGTGGGTGATTTTCGAGATATAGGGTATATGTAAGCCAGTTTCACCAAAAATTAAATATTACACAATCAACGGTCTCTCAATATCTTTCCATTTTACAGAAATCTGGACCTATTGTAAGTTCCACCCGTATTGGAAAGTGGACATATTATAAAAGAAACGAAGAAAAAACATCCTTCAACTCGCCGAGTATATTCGGCAAGACATATAAGAAAATTAGACTGAACTTCTCGCCATTGTGTTGAAAAATTCAGCTTAACCCCTCAAATATATCGACAAATTCAGATATATTAAAATGTTTAATGAAAGTACCATCAATGATGTAAAGAAAATAATGATGAATAAGTTTAACACCAGGTATATTCATGTATGAATGCATATCAACGAAATTCAGTTTTGAGGAGGGGAATATTTATTATGGCTGACGAGCAATGGAGGCAGTTTGTTCTTGATGGGAACACCGACATCAACGTACGAAAAGAAGTTTTGGAATCGTGGAATAGGTGTAAACAGATGGGTGTTTCTCATGAGAGGGAAAATGTTTTTTCTCATATTCCACAAAGTGACCTTGTAGGAAGACGACAGAAAAACCTCGACCTGATTAATGCAGCGTTGCCAGTTATGAAGGATTTTTGTAAGCGCTTAAAAGGAGGAGGATACCTTCTTTTACTTGCAGATACAGAAGGATACTTAGTGGAAATGATGGCTGATCACAAATCTCAAAAAATAGCCGACCAGTGTGGAATGTCTGTAGGTGCACGATGGATGGAAGAAAACGTTGGTTCAACAGGGCTATCAATTGCGCTTAGAACACGCACTGCCATGGCTACTTCAGGGAATGAGCATTACTGTTTAGCCCTTCGCGTTTGGGATTGTTCTGCGTGTCCTATTTTTGTTAATGGAGAATACATAGGGGCCTTTGACGTTTGCCGTATGGGTCCTAATAATGATTTGAGAGAGTTATATACACTGGCATTTGCTGGTGCTCATGTTATTAGTGAAAGATACCGGTTTCATAAAGCAGAAATCAAAGAGCAAGTTTTATCACACGTATTAACTGAATACGTTCATAAGTTCAACTCCAACACAGGTATTATATCGTTTGATAAACAAGGTATAGAGTTATACAAAAACAAGCCTGCTCATGACTTTTTAAAGTTGTGGGAAGAATACAACGGTCATTCGGAATCAAGTAAAAAAATGATATTGAGTGGCGTTGAAAAAGGTTCAGTTTCAACCGAAATTGAAGTGAATGAGAAGAAGTTTTTCATCAATTCAGAAGAAATAGTGAAGCGAGGTAAACCATTAGCCAACGTACTATTTATACATTCCCAAACTAAGGAAACCCTACCAAAAGGTAAAATCAATCAAGATTACTTTGCCTTTAACACTAAAAATACAGCTTTCCAGAAGACCATACAAACAGCTATAAAGGTTTCAAGAAGTGATGCAAGTATTCTTATACAGGGGGAAAGTGGAGTCGGGAAAGACTTTATGGCTCGCTTTATTCACAAGCAAAGCGAAAGAAGGGACCAACCTTACACTGCGATTAATTGTGCAGCCTTGCCTCGAGAACTAATTACTACAGAGTTGTTTGGTTATGAAGGCGGAGCCTTTACAGGTGCAAAAAATAAAGGGAGTCAAGGGAAAATTGAAGCGTCGGACAAAGGAACCATATTCTTAGACGAAATAGCAGATTTACCACTTGATTTACAGGCTACTCTTCTTAGAACTTTAGAAGAAAAACAAGTAGTAAGAGTAGGAGGTACTACACCGATTCCAGTTGATGTACGTTTTTTAGCTGCGACAAATAAAAATATTAAAGAACTAATTGAAAAAGGAGAATTTCGAGAGGATCTCTATTATCGGTTAAACGTTTTTAATATAAAAATCCCTTCTTTAAGAGAACGAATTGAAGACGTGGAAAGCATCTTGAATACAATGTTAGGTGAAGCTTGTGAAAAAGCACAACGAAAAACAATCTCTTTCACTCCAAAAGTAATGAATATATTCGAACAACATACATGGCCAGGGAATTTAAGAGAGATGAGGAACGTAATTGAGCGAATTGTTTATCTACATGATGAAGATCACTTCGATTCATTTCATGCACATGAGTTTTTAGGATTGGATCAATCAATAGATAAAATAAGTGAACGTGAATATCTCTCTATCATTCTCAATAAAGCCAACGGTAATCGTGCCCAAGCTGCGAGGGAAATGGGTATCTCCCGCAGTGCTCTTTATCGGAAAATTCAAAAATACAACGTCGAATAAAGTATATATAACTGTTCGTCTGTCCGAACACAGACCGGTCAAATGTACATTTTTAAAATGGGAATCATCAAGCTCATAAAGTAAAAGCCCCATTGCAGACTCCTTTTTCACTTTATTTTAAACGTCTAATTAATTGGCACGGTTCTTGCAATATATCAAGTTGAGGACCATGTCCCAATAAAACAAGTAAAGGGAGGCTAATAAAATATGCAAGTAGGATCAAAAGAATGGATGGAAAATTTCCAGGAAGCCGTAAACACAGATCAAGAGTTAAATGTAATAGGTAAATATTGTGTTACAGACTTACTCTTGCAAATCGGTGCAAAGGAATACATAGTCCAAATTAAGCAAGGTAAACTGACTAACTTCTTTGAAAAGGGAGCGTTAGACGGATGGAGTTTTGCGATTAGAGGTAGTTTAGAAGCTTGGGAAAAATTCACTCAGCAAATACCACCTCCAATGTTCCATGAATTATTCGCAGCAGTCTTTCAAGGGAATTTGCAGCTGGAAGGAAATCTTAAGGAACTTTATGCCAATTTGAGGTACATGATCCGTTTCCTGGATGTTACTAGAGAAGTGAAAAACAAGTTAGTTAAAGGAGTGTAATATGATGGGTAAATTTTCTTCTGTTAAAGGTCAATATGTTTATGTTGAAGTAGATGGCATTGAGCACAAGGTTTATTTTGAGGAAAATGGACAAGGTATCCCATTAGTTTGTCAGCATACAGCTGGGGCTGACAGCAGACAATGGCGAGACTTACTTGAAGATTCAAACATTACACAGAATTTTAGGGTGATAGCTTATGATTTACCAAGACACGGTAAATCAGATCCCCCTCATGGTGTGGAATGGTGGAAAGAAGAATACAAGCTTACAACAGATTTTTATCTTCAATTTGTTCTTAATTTCTGTGAGGCTTTGGAGTTAGAAAATCCTATTTTTATGGGAAGCTCTTTTGGCGGACATGCTGCTCTTCAGTTGGCACTTGAGTATCCTGAGTACTTCCGAGCCACCATACCTGTTGAGGGATCCGACCATACACCTGGATTTTATCAGGAATGGTGGAATCATCCCCATACTCACGGTGGAGAAGTTTGTGGATCAGGAGTCTGGGGACTCATGGCTCCACAAAGCCCAGAAAAAGATCGTCGTTTAACATCGTGGTACTATAGCCAAGGGGCTCCAGGTGTATTTAAAGGAGACCTATATTTTTATAGTGTA
This sequence comes from Bacillus sp. 220_BSPC, assembly GCF_001054655.1. Lineage (NCBI taxonomy): Bacteria > Bacillati > Bacillota > Bacilli > Caryophanales > Bacillaceae > Bacillus > Bacillus sp. 220_BSPC. Next base: position 2,536 of record NZ_JVPL01000295.1, on the reverse strand, counting down.
GATCATGATTTACGTGGAAAGCTCCATCAAATTGATACGAATAAATGTCCAGTATATATGCTGACAGGAGAATATGACTATCTTTCAACACCTGAAGACTCTAAACGTACGGCTGAACAAATACCAGGAGCCAAGTTTGTAGAAATGAAAGGTATTGGTCATTTCCCAATGAGTGAAAACCACGAAGTATTTGTTAAATACTTGGAAGATGTTCTTCAAGATATCTTAACCAAAGAAAAAACATTAGTATAAAAAATAAAAATAAAGAGACCATCACAAAGTCTGTTTCAAACGAATCGTGACATCATACAGGGGAGACGAAAAGTCTCTCCTGTAATTTTTTCTGTCCTTGCTGTAAAAGGCGCAACATTGGCATTTACGGTTGGAATTTTATTATGTGTCCTGATTTACAAAAGAACCTTCTTTCAAGGAGAAGATTGCGAGCATTTATTTGAAACGAAAAAGGAGTGGAAAGATCAATGCAACATTACAGTATGTACATAAACGGCGAATGGGTTAATACTCATAACGTATTAGAAGTAGATAATCCTGCCACAAAAAAAATCATTGCGACCGTGCCTAACGGCGGGAGAGAGGAAGCAAAAACGGCAGTAGATGCGGCACATAAGGCGTTTCGTACGTGGTCGAAAACGACGGCCTATGAACGTAGTGAATACTTAAAAAGGTGGTTTACTCTCATCGATCAAAACAAAGAGGAAATTGCTAAAACGATGACCATGGAGCAAGGAAAACCATTAAAAGAAGCGCTTGGTGAAGTGCAGTATGCCAACAGTTTTTTTACATGGTATGCAGAGGAAGGAAAGCGTGTATATGGAGAAACGATTCCGGCTGCGCATTCTGATAAACGCCTTCTCGTTCAAAAGCATCCGGTTGGTGTTGTCGCAGCGATTACGCCTTGGAACTTCCCGGCGGCGATGATTACAAGAAAAGTAGCCCCGGCATTAGCAGCAGGTTGTACGGTCGTTGTTAAGCCAGCTGAGTCTACTCCGTTAACTGCGTTGCTTTTAGCAAAATTCGCGCAAGAAGCAGGCATCCCAAAAGGGGTTGTCAATGTCGTTACAGGAGACCCGAAAGAAATCGGAAACGTTTGGCTAGACGATACCCGTGTAAAGAAAATTACGTTTACGGGTTCAACGGAAGTCGGCAAATATTTAATGAGACGCGCAGCGGACACCGTGAAAAAGGTCTCGCTTGAATTGGGCGGTCACGCACCGTTCATTGTGATGGACGATGCCGATGTCGAAAAAGCGGTGGAAGGTGTTATTGAATCAAAATTCCGTAATGCCGGTCAAACATGTATTTGTACAAATCGCATTTATGTGCAAGAAGGGATCGCCGAAACATTTACACAAGAGTTCGTGAAAGCTGTTTCGGAATTAAAAGTAGGCAGCGGTTTAGAAGAAGGGACTGACATCGGTCCGCTCATTAACGACAAAGCAGTAGAAAAAGTACAAAGCCATATCTCTGATGCAGTCGATAAAGGCGCAAAAATATTGGCCGGTGGCAATGCGCTTCGAGAAACGAACGGCTATTACTTTAAACCAACAGTCTTAAGCGGTGTAACAGATGAAATGGTTTGTATGAAAGAAGAAACGTTCGGACCAGTCGCGCCGATTACGACCTTTAAAACGGAAGAAGAAGCGATTGAGCGTGCGAACAATTCTCCTTACGGATTAGCGGCGTATGTATTTACTGAAAACCTTGGACGTGCGTTTCGTGTAAGTGAGGACTTGGAATACGGGATCGTTGGTGTAAATGACGGCACTCCGTCTGTTGCACAGGCACCATTTGGTGGATTTAAAGAAAGCGGACTAGGACGTGAAGGCGGCCATTATGGTATTGAGGAGTTTTTGGAAGTGAAATACATTTCCATCGGCATTTAATCTTGTTATCTTGAGATTCATGAAGCAATTCCAATCAAATTATATATGAATTTGACTTTATTTTAGGAAGACTTCAAATCCAAGTTTTTTTAATTGCTGATAATAAGTATTATGTAAACTAAACACTGATAGTAAATCTGGCTTGTTTTTATCAAATGTTAATACATAATATACACGTTTTCTATTTATAGTGTGTGTTTAACATATTAAAATTGCTAATAATGTTAAACATTAATTGATAGAATGAAAAAACACAGTAATATACACTTGAAAATTACTGTATTGCATCCTCCAAACGGCTCATGGCTTCTGCTGCTATTAGATAAACGAACATTCCTCCTTATCTGAAGCCTGGATGCGCCCCCTTCCGGTGAAGTCGTTTAAACAAACCATTAATGAAGTTTATTTTCTATATTTCAACAAATTTATGTAGTGAAGACACTTATGAAAGATAAAGTATTTTAAGTGATTAGTAGCCCTTAAATTGTTATATTAATTAATTATTATAAACCAATGATTAAACATGGTTTAAATTAACAATATCTTGTAATATTTAACTTATCATACAGGGGAGCATTAAAATTTAAACTCCATTCGATGATTTAAGAGAGCCTTTTGGCTCTTTTTATTTT
>NZ_JVPL01000294.1:0-65743 GCF_001054655.1 Bacillus sp. 220_BSPC | reverse complement strand
TTTTGAAATGATGGTATCCATTCCCTCAGAAAAATCGTGAAAGGGATTCGGATAAGACCATTTACCCCTATGTTGTGAACTAACTAAGACCAACATATTCCATTATCGGTATAAGGTCTTTTTTATTAAAACAACATTCCAGTTGATCTCAGAAACCCGCTCCCTTTCCGCCGACTGTCTGCCAGGGGGTTAGGGATGACCATATCCCTTTTATAGACAAAAGGAGTTCCATCCAAAAACATTGTTGATTGGAGCGGGTGTGCGGGACTCCTGCGGAAAGCGAGTGCCCTACGTTCCAATCAACGTCCAAATTTGTACAAGCAAAAAAAAATGTAGACAAACTCGATTTTTCATCAAGTTTGTCTACATACTGAAACGACCATCTTACCGATGGTCATTTTTATGTTCATTTAAAGATGATGGAAATTATTTTTTCCGTCGTCATCGCACTATCCACCACATATGTTCCAGGTCGTAATCCGTTGGCCTTGCCTTTCTTTTCAACCGCGTCGGAAAATTCATTGGCATTTTTGATGACTTTAGCTTTTTGTAGGGTTTTACCCACATCGATGCTTGTCGAGCCTTTAGACACAGTAAGAACAGTACGGTATATGACTTTTTCCGTTGGTTCTTTTACCGTTTCTTTTTCCGCCTCCGCCTTATCTTTAACCGACTGTGCTTCAGCAATCTGATCTTCCCATTCTTTTTCGGAATGTATGACATACCCTTCTGAAGCCAGAGACTCTTTCATTTCATCTTCTGATAGTTTCTCAGACGTGCCGGTCGCTTCACCTGGACCAAAGAAGTACACTGCACCGCATAAGCCTGCGGCAACAACAAGGCCTCCGGCAAAGCTGCGCATTGATTTAGATGTCATTGGCCACATTTCTCCTTTCATTCGTCGTTTTCATGTAAGGAGTAAGCATCCGTTCTATTTCTTCTTCCGGCTGTTTTGTCTTAAGTGCGATGCTTTCAAATGAATAGCCTCGCTTATGTAGGTCGAGTACTTCACGCAACATGTTTCGCTTTTCGGAAGACATTGCCAGAATGCCTGCCTCTTGCACCGTAATTTCAGCATCTATCTCGATGTTCCTGATTTTTTCCTGTAATACATTCATTTCATCCCCAAAAGTGCTGGCAATCTGTTCCAATTGACTGTCCACTTTTACAGAATCCTTTTTAATAAACGATAAAATGAACAGTAATACTGCTGCAGCGAACAAAATGATCAGAGCCCATTCCATCATTCTATGTCCCTCCTTAATCTTTGAATCTACTATCTCGCTTTCTAATTATATATTGATTTGTTCCAAAACTCGATTTAAAAGTACTAAATACCACAATAGTCACGTATTTATGACAAAAAAAGGCGCGGGAAGGTCATCCATGACTATTAATAATGAAAAAACGAAAAATAAAGCTTCCATTTGAGGACCATTTTACCATAATCCATTCAACATTTACACCAATGTTAGTATATTAAGGCAACATACTGCAAGAACACTGTCTAACTAGGTTATTCAAAGGTATAAATGGCATTCTTATTCACATCACTGCTTGTACTTTCCCTTTAAAAGATTCCAAGGGTATATTAAATGACAAACATGTTTCCAAACGATAAGATATATATAGGTTCCTTTTCCTATTTCATTAATAGGTACGATTTTACAGTGCATTTATTTATTGGTGCAAGATAATAAGGAGGAAACAATGAATATCAAAATAAATAATATACCGGGTTTCATGCAAGACGAAATCGAACAACTTCAATTAAAGTTGTCCCCCTTGTTGAAGAAAAATATGAAATACGGTTTTTTTTCAACGGTGATGATAGGCTTTTCCATCATTAATCTTTTTTTTCTTTTATTTAAGAACGACTCTTTACCCATCTCGAAAATCGCACTTGGAATCTATGCATTGGTGGGAGCTGTAGGATTTGCCTTATTAAAAGAAAACAAACACAATCAAAGAGAAATAGTGAAAATGAGTCAGAAATATATGTTGGAGAGAATCAAAAAAAGCAACTATTTAACAGATGCCAGAAAAAACAACTACTTTAAACGAGTAAATGAGCATCCGCTTACTGCCATGAATGTTTTTTTTGAGTTTCTTGCTGAAGAACAACAATGGAAGAACAAATCCTCCCACCCCGAATAAATAAAAGGAAATTCGCAAATTTCATAACTTTATCGGTGTTCAAATAAGGCAAAAAAGGCAGCAAAAAAAACAACTCAACCAGTATGCTCCGGTAAACTGCCGAATCACACTGGTTGGTTGCTTAGGTTTTTCGATTTACAAATTCTCCCTGAACGTTCCTTTTTTAGTGCATTCCAATAGCGAGCTCAGTGGTTAGTTCTGGAGCTTATTTTCAATAAGTTCATGAAAATAGACAGCAGCATGTTCTGTTGGAGAAAAGATTCCATTTGTAAATGCCTCGGAACTTAATCCTTTTTGCAGTTTTTCCACTAGATCAAAATCTTCCTGCCGTACTTGATCAACAAATTTAAAATATTCTTCTTTTTCTATGTTTGTTTTTTCATCTAAGGAATAATCCCGATAAATACCTAACGACGTCACAGCATCAACGGGAATTACTTGAATGGTATTAACGTTTCCGTCTCCTGGATAAACGTTAATCATCATATTCGGCCAAACCCAATAAAAACGCGCTTGTTCCCCTTCGCCATTCTTGCTTGCTGTCATATATTGATAGGTGAATTTGTCGTGTGTCGTTGTACAAAAGTTTGCTAAATCAAAGGATTTAGCAAAACCAGGATGAGCAATGGAACAATGATCACATTCAAGGTAATTGTCAACAACGGCCTTCCAATTAGCTTTTACTTCACGGCGGGTTTCCCTAACTAATTTCAGTGAATCAAAGAATGGATACTCTTTCATTTCCTCTAAAAATTCCTGATATGCTTCTGCCATAGAGGGTGCATTTTTGTCAAGATTGACAAAAATCATGGCATTCTGAACTTCTAAGCGAATGGATTTCATACAGCTGTGTATTCCCAGTTCATTCGTTTTAAAATTAGGGGCTCTATTAACACTTCCGTCTAATTTGAACGTCCATCCATGGTATCCGCATTGTAAAATTTTCTTATTTCCTTTATCGGCGTTTTCTACTTTCATTCCGCGATGAGGGCAAATATTGTAGAAAGCACGCAGTTCACCATCGGTACCATGTGAAACGATAATAGGCTCTCCGGCGATATCTAATGTCATGAAATCGCCTACCTTTTCCACTTGGCTTGCATGCCCCGCCAATATCCAACTCTTTCTGAAGATTTTTTTACTTTCTTCATTGAATACCTCTGGATCGACATACCGTGAATAAGGCAGTGTAGGGCTGAACTGAACATTTTCCTTCGTGGACATATTGAATCCCCCTCCTGTTTTTGATCTAATTTAAAAGTTTAAACACGCTTAGTTCAATTTGACTTATACCCGATCCATATAGACTGTCTTGACCTCTGTATAGAATTCAACGGCACTCTTCCCTTGTTCACGGCTGCCCGCACTTGAATTTTTACATCCGCCAAATGGCATTTGCGGTTCGGTTCCTGCTGTTTCCGAATTGACATGAACAAGACCCACTTCAACATCTTCAATAAACCGTTGAGCCAATGTTAAATTGTTTGTACAAATGGCTGCGCTCAACCCATACTCTGTATCATTCGCCATCTTAACTGCTTCCTCATAATTTCCGGCCTTAAAAAGGGCAATGACCGGTCCAAAGATTTCTTCACGCGCAATGCGGGCATGTTGAGGAACATTTTCAAAGATTGCCGGCTTGACATAAAAACCATTCGCCAATTCCACTTCTGCCGGGATTTCTCCTCCGCACAAAAGTGTAGCTTCTGATTTGCCAACATCAATCATTTCAAACACGCCATCGCGTTGTGATTTAGATACAGCCGGACCGATATATGTTTCTTCGTTGAGCGGGTTGCCCACCTTTAATTCTTTCGTACGAGCCACCAGAAGATCCCGGAATACTTCATAAATTCCTTCTTCCACAATCACCCGGCTAGTGGCTGTGCATTTTTGCCCTGTGGATTTAAAAGCTCCGCCTATAGCTATTTCCACTGCTTTTTCAAGATCAGCATCGGCGAGGACGACAAGCGGGTTTTTCCCTCCCATTTCCGCTTGCACTTTCTTTCCATGCTCAATGGCTTGTTTTTGAATTTGCTGACCTATTTGATTCGAGCCCGTAAAAGATATAGCCTTCACATCAGGATGTTCCACTAATGCAGCACCAATGACGGAACCCCTTCCGAATACACAATTGATGACACCAGGCGGAAGACCCGCCTCATCAAAGGCTTTTATCACATGATAGACAGACTTAGGTGTAAGATCAGCCGGTTTAATCACGACTGTATTCCCGTAAATCAGGGCAGGCGCCAATTTCCATACAGGGATGGCGATAGGAAAGTTCCATGGTGTAATCAACCCCACCGGACCTAGCGGGATGCGGATAGTGTATAAAAATGTATTGGCATTGGCTGAAGGAATTACTTCCCCGATTGGCTGCCGGGCTTCAGCAGCATAATATTCAAGTATGCTGGCAGCCCGATTGGCTTCCCCCATCCCTTCCAAGAATGTTTTTCCTTCTTCCTTTATCAAATCTTGACCTACTTCCTGAATATTCTTTTTCAAAATATCAGCTGCTTTCTGCAAGTATGAAGCCCGTTGCTGAAACGATAACTTTTTCCAGTCAGGAAATGAATTTTTTGCGGCTGCCACTGCATCATGTAAATCAGCCGCAGCACTTGATGGAAATTCTCCTAAATTTTCACCATCATGGGGACTAAGATTTTCTCTATACTCTCCTGTAGTGGGTTCTTTCCATTTTCCATTAATATAATTTAAGTAACGCATTCTATTTCCTCCGTATTCTATTATTCTACTTCTCTAAATTATAGGTTTTGCTTTTAACTGCACTTCTAAATAAACGACCCGTTTTCTTATATCTTGGATATAATAATCACTATTGAATAAAATCATTGGTCTGTTCATTTGTTAAGGCTGGCACCTCGACGTTCCTTCGCGCATATCTAAAATAGTAAAAAATATAGCAAGCAATGACGAAACCTAATCCCCAATACAACGAAGTTCGCTGTGTCGGATCATAAGCGGTAAACACGAAAATACCTAGACACATAATGATGCAGAGAATTGGGGCAAACGGGAAAAAAGGTACTCTAAACTTCAGATTTTCAACCTTTCCGCCTGTTCTGATATACTGCTTACGGAATCTGTACTGTGCGAACGCAATCGCCATCCAAGTAAGCACCCCTCCAACCCCGCTTATGGAAAGCAGCACAACGAATAACGTTTCTTCCGCTACTACACTAGTAAGCAGCGACAGCAAGGCAAAGACCATGGTGACTAGTAAGGCGTTCATAGGTACACCGCGCCGATTGAGCTTTCCAAATGAAGAATGTGCCATACCGTTTTGAGAAAGGGAGAAAAGGATCCTTGTACAAGCAAACAGACCCGTGTTTCCTACAGAGAGGACCGCCGTCAAAATTACGAAATTCATAATGTCTGCTGCATAAGGAATGCCTACCATTTCAAACACGGTAACAAATGGACTTTCCAGTACCCCAACTTCTTTCCAAGGAACGATGGCCGATAGAACAAAGATTGCCAGTACATAGAAAAGCAGCACACGTATTACGATGTTTCGAATCGCTCTCGGAATGCTTTTTTGCGGGTTTTCCGTCTCTCCTGCTGCAACACCCATGATTTCCGATCCCTGGAAAGCATATACGACTGTCATCATCGATATAAACACACCCGTGAACCCTGTAGGGAATAGTCCATCTCCTATAAAATTGGAAAGGAACGGGGCAGGTTGTGCATCCTCCATATGAATCAATCCAAACATCGCTGCTGCACCGATAATTATGAAGAGAATGACGGCAAGCACTTTAATCCCGGAGAACCAATACTCTGTCTCTGCAAAACTTCGCGTAGTCAATGCATTTATAGTGAATAAAAGGACCGTAAATATCACACACCATATCCATACTGGTATATCGGGAAACCATCTGGTCATGAGCAAACCGGCCGCTACAAATTCCAGGCCTACGTAAAGAGCCCAGCTTAGCCAGTAAATCCAGCCAATGACAAATCCAGTGGCGGGACCAATAAATTTCGTTGCATGGACCTGAAAGGAACCGGATACCGGCATCACTACCGATAATTCACCTAGACAAATCATCGCCAAGTACATTAATAAACCACCGACCAAATAGGCAACAATCGCTCCTAAGGGTCCAGCTTCACCGATTGCATATCCTGATCCCAGGAAAAGACCCGTTCCAATTACCCCACCTAAGGAGAGCATGAATAAATGTCTACTCTTCATTGAACGCTGTAATTCTTTTGGCTGATTTTCATGTTCTGTTTGCATGAATTCCCCCCCGTTCCTGATTGATAAACTGCCTGAACACTTTCATGATTAACACAGGTTAACGAGAGTTTCACGATAACGCTTCGGAAGGCACTGCATATTCTGGAAGGTCGCTGATTGTCGGTTTAAATATTTCATAAGCTACTTCTCTTTGATATTTTTTTTGTTTTTTTGCTTGAGTAAACAAATGATACGTATTTTTCCTGCATAGTTTTTCTATATCATCGACGACAGCTTGTGGATTTGGTTTAACCAGTCCGAAAATAACCGCATCATAAAATCTTATCGCCCCCAGGTTGGCAACGAAATCATTGACAACATCTATTCCTCTCTGTCTTATGATTTCGTCTCCCTCAGATGAAAGGGGAATGTTCGCCGCCTCCACAATCAAGCTCGCTTTTACGCTTTTGGCATTGGATATGTGGATGACATCCTCCAATGCGGACGGAATTAAAATATCGCAATCTATGTCGAGCCATTCCGTGTTTGGCCTTACATCATAATGCGGTTCAAAAAAGGCTTTATCCATTTCCCCGTACATATTCTTATGATCAATAAGCGTTTGGACATCCAATCCTTCTTCACATGTAACCAAAAGGGCTGCATCGGAAATTCCCACAACTTTATAACCTAACTGGGACATTTTCAATGCGCAGCTTGCCCCTACACAGCCGAATCCTTGAATGACAACTCTTGCTCCACTTTTTCCGTTTTTAAATTTCCATGCCTCATCTGCGGAGAAAGCCACACCATAGCCTGTTACGACATCGTTTAAAAACAACCCGTCGATTTTTGTCGTCAACAGTTCATCGAAATCTTTTATCCCTTGCAGAACATTCGGATTCTGCTTCATTGATTTCGTTAGGGGGATATCAATGCCAAATTCATTAAATATTTTGAGTACATCTTCATATTTGGTACCTAAATCACTGCCTAACGATACCCCTATATCTATATAAGGCATCATCGCAATCAGAAATCTTCTTAACACTGCATATGCGTCTGGCGCTTTATAATCATAGGCAATGCCCGCTTTACAACCGCCAGTCGTCTCAGACTCACAGGCTACATACTTATAAGCCATCGCCTCGGCCAGCCTTTCGACCTCTTCTCTTGTAACTGTTGGGTGCATTCTTGTACCGCCGCCTGTGTATCCTTTTACAAAGTTATGGACGGCCAGCCAGCCTTTAGCATCTGTTTCCGTATCATTCCATTCAACAACTATATATGGTTTTAACAACTATGATACCTCCCTTACATGCCTTTTATTGGGTCCTGCTAACTTCCAAAGTTAATTGTTAGACACTAACTTTTCGTATACTTCCTTCTTGTCCTGGCCTACAGATAGAATCTTTGGATTGACTGCAACTTCTATTACAGACGGCAGCCCTGAAGTAATCGCCCGTTGCAGCGCTGGCGCAAAATCAATATTTTTTTCAACCTTTTCACCATGTGCCCCAAATAAGCGGGCCAATCCAGCAAAATCAGGATTAGATAAGTCAGTTCCAACGGACCGGTTTGGAAAATGCCTTTCTTGATGTGCTCGAATTGTTCCGTAAATATTGTTGTTCACAACAATTGATATGGTCGGAATTTTATACCTTACAGCGGTTTCGATCTCTTGGAGAGTCATCATGAAGCCACCATCCCCCGAAATAGAAACAACATGTTTGTGAGGCTGCGCCAGTTTTGCCCCAATAGCAGCAGGCAGTCCATATCCCATTGCACCCGACGTTGGCCCCACGTATGTGTTTTCTTGTTCAAAACGATAATATCTTGATAGCCATCCAAAAAAGTTGCCTGCATCATTTGTAATGATGGTATCCTTCGGCAGGCAGACAGCCAGATCATGCATCAATCCGTCCATATCCACGAAATCCTCTGTATAATCGGCCTTCGGTTCAGAAAATTCCATATATTTATCGTGCAATTCTTTCAGATGATCTTCGCCTGAAATAAAAGATCCTGATTCTGGCGCTTGCAGTGCTTGTTCCAAAAAGCTCTTGGCATCCGCTTCAATGGCAAGAGAAGGAGCATACACTTTACCAAAAATATCGGGACAAATATCCACATGGATCAGCTTTGAATTTTTAGAAAGCAAGGTGTAATCTTGTGTTCCTACTTGGGAGAATCGTGTCCCTAATGCCAAAACTACATCTGCATCCCGGATTGCATCAAGTAAATATTGAGGTGTCCCAAATCCAAGCCACCCTGCATAGCAAGGATGTGAGTTCGGAAACGCGTCAAACCGACGGAAAGCTGTAACGACAGGAAGTTTCATTGTCTCCACAAACTGTACAAGCAACCTGTTGGCCTTAGCATGAATCACACCTCCGCCAGCAATCAATACGGGGCGCTCCGCGTTTCGTATCCTATCCATCGCCTGCTTCACATCTTCCATATGTGGTTGAGGAGGAAGCGAGCGATAAGAAGGATTTATGTTCAACTCTGCCTCGTCTTCCAACATGTCATGCGGCAAAGCCACTAACACAGGGCCCGGACGCCCCGACCTCGCAATATGGAAAGCCCGTTGCAATAATTCCGGGATTCTTTCCACACGATCGACTTCTACCGTCCATTTACATAAATGACTGAAAAAACCCGTCAAATTCACTTCCTGAAATGCTTCCTTTTCTTTAAAAGGGCGTTCGACTTGGCCAATAAGCGCAACCAAAGGGGTTGAATCCTGAGCAGCAGTATGAATGCCGATAGCTAAGTTTGTAGCACCCACTCCACGCGTTGCCATACAGACTCCCACCTCTCCTGAAGCCTTGGCATACCCTTCCGCCATAAAAGAGGCACCTCCTTCATGCCTTGCGGAAATAAGTTCTATTTCAGGATGTTGGTATAGTGCATCCATTACACTAAGATAACTTTCACCTGGTACACAAAAAGCTTTTTTTACCCCTTCTTTAGCCATTACTTCTACGACTGCTCTTCCTCCACTGACTTTCATAATCAAGCCTCCCGCTTTCGAAAACGTGTTTTTATTCTAGTAATCTACGATTATATGAATATTGGACTGATTCCCACTGTCATTCAACAATATTTTCCATTCCTGAAGCCTGTTTATTATCTTCTTTCATCCCAATTGAAGTTTTTCTTGTAACGGCACTCACTCCCAAAGTTACTGCGATGTTGATGAATAATACAGCTAACCCTACATCAAGATCTTGTATGGCTTGCGGCAGAGATGGAAATAATGTAGCAAGTGTCGTACCTGATGTGGTCGAGTATACAACGATTAGAATTCCTACGATCATTCCAGCAAATGCTCCTTGAACCGTGACAGGATTCTTTTTCCACAGACTGAAAAATAGTGCTGGAAACAACTGTGCCATGAAGCTATATGCCATAAGATACAACGTAAAAATCGACTCCCCGCCATTGAACGTAAAATATAGAGTCACTATAGAAATGACAGGTACTAACATCCTGCTCAATCTTTGTAGCTGGTCATCTGATGTATTCGGCTTCCATACCTTATATACATTTTTTGAAAGTATCGTAGCCGTAGCCGTCAACACGAGTGAACTGGGAATAAGGGCGGCCATTGCCCCTGATGCTCCAATAACTCCGACAAACCAGGGATCAAATGACATCTTCGCCATTTTAAATAAAGCTAAATCTGCTTCTGCTCCCTGTAAATTCGGGACTTGGAGAATCGCAGAAAAACCAATAAATAAAGAAAAAATGATGATTACTTGATAAATTGGCATAACCCCAGCATTCCAACGAAGTGATTTCGGACTTTTTGCTGAGAACACTCCCGCTAACATATGAGGAAACATATAGAATGCCAGTGCTGTCATGATCGTAGCTGATATAAACCAAGAGATACTCAAACCTTGTTCCGGGAAAATCAAAAATCCTTGTTTTGCTGTATCGATTGCTTCAAACATCGGCTGTATACCATCGTAATAATGAAGTGGAAAATAAATCCCCATAAAGACGACAACAGCCAGAATCATGATATCTTTAATGACCGCGGTCCACGCCACTCCATGCATCCCTGAAGCCGTTACATAAATTGTGATCGCAATTACCCCAACAACTATAGCCACATTCGGAGATATGGACCCATAGGAGGCTTCCGATACGATTATTCCTAATCCTTTCAACTGCATGATCAGATATGGAATAATTGAAATGACGCTAATTACCGCCACAAGAACACCTAGAGCAGGACTGTTGTACTTTTTGTCATAAAAATCAGATTGAGAAATGACATTATTTTTTTTGGCATACCTCCAAATAGGCGGCAACAGCCAATAGGCGATTACAAAATAGAAGCAATTGAAAGCGTATAAGGCAGGAGGCATACCAGATCGATAAGCTCCGCCGCTTGCCCCCAAAAACGTATATGTCGTAAACATTTCACCTGCTATCAAGAAGAAGAGCAAAAAGCTGCCGAAGCCTCTTCCGCCTATAGCCCATTGTTCCAAACTCATATTTTTACCTTTTCGAGCTTGAAGCCCTAACCAAATACACAGAACCAGAAAGAAAAGGATAACAAGCAGGGCTTCATTCATCAGTCTTCTTCCTCCTCGGTTGCAGGATCAAGTTTATTGGCAATTATCAAAAAAACTGATGTAAGACAGACCCATAATATGGCCCAAAAAAGAACAAATGGCATCCCTAACACATAAGGTTCAATTCGATTGATAACCACAAGCGAGCCAAGTGCCGGTATTGCACTTATCACATAGATTATTTTCTTCATTTGTTCACCACCCTTATCAACAAATGCCAAACTCGAATTTTCCAAACCTCATTTTTCAGAAAAAACAGATAATTATTAATGTATTATTACATTGACACCCCTTTGGTTAAGGGCTCATTTACAGCCCAGTTCGGTTTCGCGCCAGTAAGAACTTGTTCCACCTGCATTGCGGCATGTACAGCCATGCGTACGGAACCTTCCTTCGTCAAAGCGGCATTATGAGGACTGACAATCACATTATCCAATTTAAAAAGTGGATTCCATTTATCAGGAGGTTCAACTTCAAATACGTCTATTCCAGCACCGGCAATCTCGCCTGCTTGCAAAGCGTTTACTAAATCAATTTCCTTCACCACACCGCCCCTGGAAGCGTTTACAAAAAAGGCGGAAGTTTTCATCCAGGAAAACTCACGGCTTCCTATTATTCCTTTTGTTGTTTTCGTTAACGGCAGATGCAGACTAATAACATCAGCGTTTCTGAATACCCCTTCTAAATCTGTTGCTATCTCCAGCTCAGAATTCGGGCTGGCTGTAACATAAGGGTCGTAGCAAATTACTTTCATATCGAAGCCTTCGGAAGCTTTTTTTGCCAGTATTCTACCGATTCTCCCCAGTCCGATAATCCCCAAAGTCTTGCCTTCCAGGTCCATGCCAAAAAGTTGATTACGGATAGCAAAATTCCCGCTGCGCAGCTCTTTATCAGCCAAGCTTAAGTTTTTGGACAATGATAAAATTAATGCCATTACATGTTCCGCTACAGAATTCGCATTCGCCTCTGGGGTATTTGTTACATATATGCCACGCTCTGTAGCGGCTTCGATATCGATATTGTCCAAGCCCACTCCATACTTAGCTATTACTTTGAGGTTTTCAGCTGCTGTAATAACTTCTCTATTTATTACAGCCGTTGATCTCGTTAGTACTGCATCACAACCCTTGATTTCTTCCATAAGAATTTCTTGCGACAAATCAGACCCTACCTTAATATTAAAGCCTTTTTCTACTAAATAACTTTTCCCCTCTTTCTCAATATCTTGAGGAATATACACTAAATGACTCACACATTCCCACCAACCTTTCATGTTAACCTTGAAGGAAAAACCTTTCCTACTACATTGTTTATATACAATTATTGTGCCAAGATAAAAAACATCCGTTTATTCAAGAAAGAAGCCAATTCGTTCTCAAATTAAGAGATAAATAAAGTAATCAAATTGTTTCATAATGAATTATTTTGTTTCAATCCGTTTCAATTTGTTCCAATATTCATATCTTTCATCTTTCTCCATAAAGTCGTGCGACTCATGCCTAACTCAAAGGCAGCTTTTCCTTTATTAAAATTCACCTTCATTAACGTTTGAACAATTCTTTCACGCTCGGATAAATGTATCCCAGGTGACATATCCATCTCTTCGTTTTGGTCCGAAAACAGTATTTTCTTATTACTTTTATTCGGAAAATACATCTCGATATCATACACATCAATTAATTTGTTCTTATAAAGAGCACATAATCGCTCACAAAAATTTTGCAATTGGCGAATATTCCCCTCCCAATTCCCTTCACTTAGCTTTTTCATGGCACTATCCGTGATCTTGATTTGTTTTTGTTCCGAATGACCTTTCCGAATAAAGGCATTCACCAATAACGGAATATCTTCTCTGCGTTCCCGAAGCGGAGGCAATACAAGGTCCAGCACACTCAAGCGATAATACAGATCCTCCCGAAAGTCATTACTCTTTACCATTTGCATGAGATCTTTGTTCGTTGCCGACACTATTCTCACATCAACCGGGATTACTTTATCATCACCGATGCGCATGATTTCACGCTCCTGCAGGACACGCAGCAGCCGGCTTTGCATTTTTGGGGAGATTTCTCCTATTTCATCTAAAAAAATCGTACCTCTATGGGCCAGTTCAAAAAATCCTTGCTTTCCGCCTTTCATGGCTCCCGTGAAAGCTCCTTCTGCATATCCGAAAAGCTCACTTTCCAATAGATTTTCGGGAAGGGCTGCGCAATTAATGGCTACAAACGGGTTATTTTTACGGTTGCTATGATTATGTATGCTTTGGGCGAATATTTCCTTGCCCGTTCCAGTTTCTCCAATTATAAGAATGTTTGAATCTACTTCACTATAACGTTGAGCCGTTTCAATCGTCCTCTTGATTTCCGAACTCCGATACAATATATCATCAAATGTGTACTTCGCCACATGTCCGCGTGAATGAAGCTTTCTAAAGAACTTCCCTTCCATCTCCTGAATGCGGGTAACGTCTTGAAAGGCGACCATATCCCCCACTTTTTTACCTTTTAAAAATATCCCGACTTTTTTTACCGATAATTGAATGGATTGGTAAGCAACGGTATCTTTTTCGTATTCATCGTCGCTTAAAAGCATATTACGAAATTTTCCGGGCCTTATTATATCGTATACAGAATTTCCAATTAAGCTCCCCTTGGAAATGGCTAATATCTCCTGAGCGGCCGTATTGAATACGGATATTTGTCCTTTTAAATCTATTGCAATAACCCCTTCATAGGCATAATTAAGAATCGTTTGGTAACGCTTGGTCTTCTCCTGTTCCCTTCTGCTGACAAGAGCTACTCGTTTCGCCTCAATCAACGCCTGCCGAAATGATTCCTTTCCAGTATCAACCAGAATGGCTCCCAACCCTATTTCTTCGGCATATTTACAGGTACTTAACCCACTTAACACAACCTCACAGCCATCTCTGGCGGCTAAATCCACTAAACTGACTGAGGACTCGATATCATTTAATATATAGGACTGAATTGGCAAATCAACGATATCTGAAAGGTTTTCAACACCATAAATCATATTTAACGCACCTATGACAGCCACTTTTTTATTGCCAAAACGAGCCTTGCAATCATGCAGGGAACGAATGAGGTCAATGCCCTGTACAGGTATATCAACGATAGGAATGAATTCATTGCATTCTTTTAATAGTTTCGTGATTAATCCCCTTGAAATGATTACATCGGCATCAAGCTTCAACTTCCCAATCTTATCGGCATCCTCAACTACCTCCTCTAATACAAACTTCACCGATCCGTTATCATTGTTTTCCGATGCTTCCAACTTGTTGAATTCCTCAAATCTTTCAAAGGCGTCCGTAATATACCCTTTTCGAGGAACAACGAGTTTTATTTTTATCAAAACACCCACCTCCAACCTAAATCATTTTGCTTTATTGGATAAAGCTCAAAGCCTGGTCATACAAGGTCTTGATAGTTCGAGTTAGCTAAGAATGCCTTAGAGTTTTTCAAAGCCAGAATATGAAAAGTTAATGCCTTAAGTACGCATGAGATTAATTCCCCGTTTTATCAAGATATTCCATCTTTCACTTTTAAAAATAAAAAACCCTGTTATCGTGGGTTTTTTCATTACAAGGATTTCGATTGGTATTAAATATCACAAAAAGAATGGTCATTCAATTCTTCTCAATTAAACTTGCTTTTCATCACTGGTAACGCTTTTTAACATTATAATCAGTATAATGATTCTCAAAGGGAAAATCATCATGAATAAAATATCTATAATTTCTTAAAGTGGCATCGGCTTCTGCTTTTTCACCATAATCCCCCTCCCTTTCTCGCTAATAGGACTATATTCCTTTATTCTTCATACCAATGTGGAATTCCTTTTGATTTTATCGTTAGTGACAATAAAATTAGCCTACAAACAGATTAACCCCGTTCAAGAATCCTGAACGGGGTTTTTCAATAAATAAGAGCTGTTTAATTTTGAGTTTTTATGGAGTTTAGTTCTCAAACATCATAAGTCTGTTCATTCAAGGTGGTTTTACTTGCAAACTTAAAAAGGGTCGGCTATGACAAGGATTTTCCCTGCTTTAATATCCTCCATATATTGATCGACTTCGGCTTCCTCCAGTCCAATGTCCAATAATGGCTTTCTCAATCCGCCTGCTCCCGATGCTGCCCCGGCTGCCGCTCCCCCAAAAGTGGCGAAAATCGGTCCTGCTGCCAATATCGGACCTATTCCTGGTACGGCCAATGCACTCATTCCAATAAGCAGGCCTGTCAATCCGACAGCTCCGCCGGCTGCTGCCCCAGCTACTAATCCATCAGTTTTTGCCGGGCTGACTTCCTCGGCTTCATTTGGTAATTTATCGATGTTTTTTGCCAATACTGATATTTGATCGGATGTATATCCTTGTTCCTTTAAGTTTTCGACTGCTGAAATCGCTTCATTTTCATTTTCATATATTGCTATAAACCTCTTGTCCATGGTATCTGCTCCTTTAAAAGTAATGTATTATACAATACCCTTAATTGAGTTTTAATAACCTTCCATGAAAGAAATGAATCCTATTCCCGGATTTGCCCCTGGCCATAAATGAAGTACTTGCTTGATGTTAATGCAGGTAAACCCATTGGTCCGCGCGCATGCAGCTTTTGTGTGGAAATGCCGATTTCTGCGCCATAACCAAATTCAAAGCCGTCGGTAAATCGGGTTGAAGCATTGTGATAAACGGCTGCGGCATCCACTTTATTCAAAAATGCAGAAGCATTTTGTTCATCCCCCGTTAAGATTGCTTCAGAATGCTTGGAACCGTATCGGTTTATGTGATCAATGGCATCGGATACACCTTTTACAGTTTTCACGCTGAGTTTTAAAGCCAGGTACTCAGTTGACCAATCTTCCTCCGTAGCCGTTTTCGCTCTCGGAAAGGAGCTGCAAACCGCTTCATCTCCATATAATTCAATACCCTTTTCGTCCAGGAGTTCCAGAATACGCACTCCATTTTCTTCAAACCATTTTTCATGGATCAGAAGCCCCTCAATAGCATTGCATACGGATGGGCGCTGAGTTTTACCGTTTAAGACAATTTTCTCGACCATCGTAATATCTGCGGTCTGATCGATGAAGATATGGCAATTGCCTGCACCTGTTTCAAGGACGGGAACAGTGGACTCCTTAATGACCGTTTCAATTAAATTCTTTCCGCCGCGGGGAATCAAAACATCTAAATACTCATTAAGATGAAAAAGTTCCTTAGCGGTTTCACGACTTGTATCCTCGATCAACTGAACAGCTTCTACAGGGATTTCCGTATTCTCCAATGCTTTATGAATGGAAGAGACTAGTGCCATATTGGAGTGTTTGGCTGACGAGCTGCCTCTTAAGATGACAGCATTCCCCGTTTTCAAGGATAATGTAGCAGCATCGATGGTCACGTTAGGCCTTGCTTCATAAATCATTCCGATTACCCCGATCGGCACCCGTTGCTTTTTAATCAATAAACCATTCTCTTTTTCAATCGTCTCCAATTGTTCCCCAATCGGATCATTTAAATCGATTAGAAGCTCAATGGCCGCTGCCATGTCATCAATACGGTTACCATTCAACATAATTCGATCTAATATAGACTCGCTGAGACCTTTTTTCCTGCCATCTTCCAGATCC
This sequence comes from Bacillus sp. 220_BSPC, assembly GCF_001054655.1. NCBI lineage: Bacteria > Bacillati > Bacillota > Bacilli > Caryophanales > Bacillaceae > Bacillus > Bacillus sp. 220_BSPC. Next base: position 49,138 of record NZ_JVPL01000294.1, on the reverse strand, counting down.
TTTTGGTTTTCCTTTATCAAAAAATCTTTATCGATAATAAGTTGTTTCGCAATTTTCCCAAGAGCCTCATTCTTCTTTTCCGTACTCAATCCGATTAGCTGATAACTGGCTTTTTTGGCTGCCTTTCCTTTCGCCGTCACTTCACTCATTTCTAAACTCCCCCTTTTTTCTTGAAATTGATTTTTTATGCTTTCACCCATTTATCACGATGAATAACTTCTATGGAAGTGATTATAAGCTCGGATGTCCTCTTTCCCATCGCCTGTTTTAATTCTTCGTCGGAATAAAGGACCTCACCCCGCCCTAATAACCCATTTGCACCAAAGACTTCGACAACATCGCCCTTATTGAAGACTCCTTTAATTTCATAAATTCCAGCTGGCAGCAGACTGCTGCCATTTGAAACTAAGGCCCTTTCGGCACCTTCATCAACGAAAATTTTCCCGGATACTTTTGAATGAAGTGATATCCATTGTTTGTTTTTCGTTACCGTCGTCAAGAGATCATTCCCAATATACGTGCCATCACCATTGCCTTCAAGGATTGTTAGAAGTTTATCACTCCCCAAACCAGAACCGATGAATACTTTCACCCCTAGAGACAATGCCGTTTGCGCTGCAATCAGCTTCGATTTCATCCCACCGGTTCCGACATTGGAACCTGCACCTTCTGCCATTTGCAATAAATCATCCGTTATTTCGGATAGCTTATCAAATCGTTTAGCCCCTGGATTTGTCTGTGGATTGGAATCATAGAGCCCATTAATATCCGTTAATATGATCAAGTTGGACGCGTGGACTAATCCGCTTACCAAGGCGGATAGCATATCATTATCACCAAAAGTCAACTCCTCGACCGATACTGTATCATTTTCATTTATGATCGGAAGGATGCCGCGTTCAAGCAATTCCATCAATGTCGCATAGGCATTTTTATATCTATCCTTTTTCGAGAAATCTTTCCTTGTTAATAAAATCTGCGCCGGAATGATTCCAAAGTTCCCTAATTGTTCCATATATGATTGAATCAATAGGCTTTGCCCCACCGCTGCAGCAGCTTGTTTTCCTTTGAGAGTGACAGGTCGCGTAGGATAGCCGAGCTTGCGAAAACCTGTCGCTACAGCACCAGATGAAACAAGGACAACTTCATGCCCCGCTTTCCTTAACGCTGCCACTGCCTGGATATGATCGGAAAATTTGTTTTGGTCGATTTCACCTTGTGTATTGGTCAAAGAACTACTTCCTATCTTTACAACGATGCGTTTCTTTTCCATCGATTACTTCCTCCAATAAATATCTAAGACATGAAAAAAAGCCCTTTTCATCCTCGAAATAAGGACGAAAAGGGCTGCTCTCCGTGGTACCACCTTCATTGAATGCAAGTTCATGCATTCCACTTTGCCTGATAACGCCAGGATTTGCGCCTATGTTTTGCATAGGACTCAAGAAGCAGGTTCTGCGCTTTCCTGTCGCGGGTCTTCCAGCAATCGACGCCGCTCTCTGTCACAGTGATTCTCGCATACTAATCTTCTCTCAACGTTCATTGTTTTAATATAGTATGCAAAATTATCTTCTTGATGTCAATAACATTCCTGCGATGAATGATCCTTATAAAGCGATTGCTGGGCCGAAGAACTCATAGTGAATTTTATCCGTATCTACCCCAAGCTCTTTCAGGTAAGTGATGATGGCCTTCATGAAAGGCACAGGGCCGCACACATAATAATCAGCCTCAGGTTTAACAATACTGCTCAATAATTCCTTATCAATATACCCTTCCTTTTCAAAATTCGGGAGGTTCTTATCATCCTCACTCGGATTTTTAAAGACAAAGGATAATTGATAGTTTGTAAGCTTGTGTCCTAGTTCTGTCAGTTCCATTCTGAACGGCTGTAAATGGCCATTATCTGTTGCATGAATGAATTGTACATCACGCTCAGGTGTTTGTTCAGCTACCGCATGCACCATGCTCATGTAAGGCGTTATGCCAACGCCTCCGCTCAAGAATACTGCTGGTGTTCGTTTATCCAAGTCGATGGTGAAATCACCTGCAGGAGCCGTTACGTCAATACTGTCACCCATCTGAATGGATTCATGCAAGTAGTTAGAGACCCTACCATCAGGAGAGGTTCCCGGCTTTTCTTTTTTAACGGAAATACGGAAATAATCTTTTCCCGGAACATCAGATAAACTATACTGACGGTTGAATAAATAGCGTTCACCCGGTATTTCAATCCGAACGGTAATATATTGTCCTGGAAGAAATGCCGGAACCTTATCTCCATCTGATGGCTTTAGATAAAAGGATGTGATTACTTCACTTTCCCGTACTTTTTCCACCACTGTGAATCGTTTGAAATCAGACCATCCGCCGACCTGATTGGAAGCTTCGTCGTACATTTCCTTTTCGATGCTAATGAAAACATTCGCAATGACTCCATACGCCTCTCCCCAAGCTTGAAGGATTTCTTCTGTAGCCGAATCTTGTAACACTTCTTTGATTGCACCTAATAGGTGTTCTCCAACAATCGGATAATGTTCGGCTTTGACTGCAAGGCTTCTATGTTTTTGTGCTATTTGCTTCACGGCAGGTAAAATCGTTTCTAGTTGATCTATATATTTAGCTGCAGCCAATACCGTGTTGGCAAGTGCAGTTTGCTGGCGCCCCTTTTTTTGATTGGCATGATTGAAAACATTTAATAATTCAGGATGTGCTTCGAAAAGATTTTTATAGAATACAGTTGTGATAGTTGTACCATGCACTTCTAATACAGGTACGGTTGATTTGATAATATCGATGGTTTTCTGGGATAGCATAGGTAAACCCCTTTTCATAAACAAGTATTTTGAATACAGGTTTATATTAGAACTTAAATGCATTAAAAGCAATATTTTTTATACATCTTTTCAGATAATAAGTTTTCATGTTTATAAAATGTTCACATTTATGATATAGTCAAATGGGGATAGAATGTGAGGCGATAAACATGAGGTTGACGAGTTATTCCGATTACTCACTTAGAGTGTTGATTTACCTGGCTACCCACGACCAAAGCAAATTATCAAATATCAAAGAGATTTCTGAAGTATATCAACTGTCTAAAAATCATTTGATGAAAATTGTTCATAATCTAGGTAAATTAGGCTATATTGAGACGATACGTGGAAGAAATGGCGGTTTCCGGCTTGCAAAATCACCCGCCGAAATAAATGTAGGGGAACTTGTGCGGAGAACCGAAGAAGATTTTTATTTAGTGGAATGTTTTAAAGATCACGATAACTGTGTGATTTCTCCCGTTTGTTCATTGAAATTTGTCCTTAACAATGCCTTGGATGCTTTTTTAAAGGTCCTTGATCAATATACGATTGCAGACTTCAGCGAAAATAAAGTAATGCTCAAAACCTATTTTGATTCGGTAAAGCAGAATGACGAAAAGCCCGATTTTTTATAATCGGGCTCTTTTTCATTAACCGATGATTCGTTCGATTTGCCATTCTTTTTCCATTCGTAAATCTATGATCTCTGTACCGGTTTTCAACAAAGCTTTAAGGGGATCGTATGGATCGATCATGATGATCGTCCCGTTTCGTCCATTGGTAAGGGTGACTTCTTTTCCGACTAAAGTGGACATTAATCGGTTTACAAACTCCATTAGGATCTCAGGATTGAATTTACCGAACTTATCGCTGTTCATTTGCTCAATCACCTTATAAAACGGCATGGCCCGATGATATACACGATTTGAAGACATCGCATGGAATACATCGGCTATTGCGACGATTTTCGCATGATGATGGATATCATTCCCCATCAGACCATGTGGATAGCCTTTCCCATCTTCCCGTTCATGGTGCTGAAGGGCTGTTAATGCAATCGATGGTGGGATTCCTGGGATACTTTTAAGTAATTCATAACCATAAATGGCATGGCGTTTCATTTCTTCATATTCTGCCGCAGTCAGTTTACCCGGCTTTTCCAATATACTATCCGGAATCCTTGTTTTACCCACGTCATGCAGTGTGGCTGCCAGTGTCAGTGCTGAAAGGTTTTCTTTCGATAATCCAAGCTTCATCCCTAGATAAGTGGCAATGATCCCGACACCGATATTATGCTTATAGGTGTACTCGTTATTTGCTTGCAGCTCTTCGAAAAGGTAATAAACATCAGGATTCTTTGCAGCTTCTGCAATGACAGGTGCAACTTTTGCTTTAATCAATACAATCTTATCAAGCTGTATTTTTCCTTCATTTCGTATATCTTGAAAGATGTTTTTCAATTGAAGCGAAGCTTCGTTGATTCTTTCCTGAATATTTACGTTAGGTCGTGCATGATCTACCGTTAAAGAAGTTGCATCTTTTTTCAATTCTTCCCTTATGAAATCAATTCTGGGTATGGTAAGAGGCGTTTTCGCATTATATAGTTTCCCTCTTCTATTTTTCATTGCTCTCACACTTTTCTCTATTTTTCACCTATAATACCATATCCTTCATTGCCTTGTGTCTTTATGAAAGCAATTTTTGGGCACTTAAGTTCGGTCACTAAGTTCATTGCCAAGCTGTTTTAATTTTTCACCAACCGTGCATTCTGAAATACAGAACTGATGGGCATACGTACGCCCCTTCTCTTTTCGAAAATGCTTTCTTAAAAAACAATCTTGGCAAAATGAAGCGAGAACATCTTCCACTTCTTCATATATTTTTTTCCTGTTCATTGTTGTTATGGCTCCTTTGACCCAGCAATTTCTATTTTACTGAAAATGGCTTTTCCTTGCAGTGCAAGTGTGGCCAGGCGATCGGCTTCCTGGTTTTCCTTTCGAGAAATCGGCTTGCAGACAGGATTGATCTTTAATTTATCCAGTTTCGCTTCAATGCGGTCCAGCCATTTATTTAAGTTTTCTTCCATACAGGGCCATTCACCGGAAAGTTGATTTAAGACGACGAGAGAATCCCCTTTAAAGACACAGCTTTGATGGTGGATTCCAAGTTCGTCCATCTGCCTGACCGCTTCATGAAAAGCCGCATATTCAGCTTCATTATTGGATTCGAATTGCTCCAATTTCACATTGGTGCGTAACCGCCAGAACTTTTTTCCTTGACGATAATAAATGGCAACACCAATTCCTGCCACCTTTTCATCTTTTTGAAAACCTCCATCAAAGAAAACCGTCACATCCTGCGGTTCTTCCTCAATTTCCGTCAGGAGTTTCTTTAACTCCTTCTTGGTCCATGTTGTATCGAATTCATCCTTGAATTCCACTTCTTTCAGCCTTCCTGCCTTTTCAAGATCTTCCGTAATGACCAGTGCAGTCCCGGCATCGAGCCAATCCGAAACGAAATCGGCAGATGGTTTTTTTGAAGCTTGATATGTCCATTGCATAATTACCTTCAAAGATTTCCAGCTCCTTATCCATTCACGATTCATGCAGAACAGCTTACAAATTTCATACCTTTTTTTCGTCATACCCTTTATAATATATTGTAAGCATTTTAATCACTCTTTTTAATTATAGTTCCCATATCAGCCTGAAATTCTCATGTTTCAATCTTAATTTTAAATGAAACGTAACATTTTAACAGTTAAACTCGAGGAGGAGCATATCTTGATCGAAGTGTATATTGATGGTGCCAGTGCGGGCAGCCCAGGGCCTAGCGGTGCAGGTGTTTTCATAAATAATAACGGTGTGGTCGAGAGGCATTCCTTTCCTCTTGGGAATATGGAAAACCATGAAGCGGAGTACCATGCCTTAATCAAAGCATTGGAGATTTGTGTGGCCAATAAGTATCAAGTCGTTTCTTTTCGTACGGACTCCCAAGCCATCAACCAGGCCATTGAAAAAAGATTTGCAAAAAATAAGTATGCCCTTCTGCTGGAACGGGCTTTAAAGCTTTCCGACGAGCTTGATTTATTTTTCATGAAATGGATTCCAAATATCGAAAATAAGTCCGCGGATGAGTTGGCGAGACGGGCCATTCGATTGAATAAGGCTGAGGAAATTCATGAACAAGACAGCTGATTTTTCGTTATTATTCGTTGTATTCATCTGGGGCGTCACTTTTGTCATGGTCCAAAATGCGCTGTCTTTTCTTGACCCCTTCACGTTTAATGGCGTCCGTTTTTTCATGGCGTTCGTATTCTTGCTCATCCCTTATTTATTGACTCTACACAAAAAGGGGAAAAACGGGAGCAAGGGCCTTTTTAAAGCTGGGTTTCATATTGGTGTATGGCTTTTTCTCGGTTATGGGCTTCAAACGATCGGATTGAATTATACAACGCCTGCAAAGACTGGCTTTATAACAGGATTAAGTGTTGTCATGGTACCTGTTTTTTCCCTGCTGCTATTAAAGCATAGGCTTTCCCGCAATACAATAATAGGTGTCGCAGCCGCAACCATCGGACTTTATTTAATGACTTTCGCTGACCGCTCCAATTTGAATATCGGTGATTTACTGGTATTTTTATGTGCAATCAGTTTTGCCATGCAAATCATCACTACCGCTAAATATGCCAAGACCCTTCCCGCTTTACCGCTGACGTTGGTTCAGGTTTCCACCGTATCTTTATTATCATTTGTTTCAGCTTTCATTTTCAAAGAGAATCATTCCGTCATCTTCAGCTCAGAGGTCATGTTACAGAAGGATGTATGGACTGCTTTATTGGTTACGGCAGCCCTTGCCACGGCGTTCGCCTTTTTCGCACAAACCTTCTTCCAAGCCTATACGACACCTACAAGAGTGGCGCTGATCTTTTCAATGGAACCGGTTTTTGCAGCGTTATCCTCATACATATTGATAGGGGAAAAATTGACTTCCGCTTCCATCATCGGCTGCGCATTCATATTCTTGGGAATGATTTTTGCAGAACTGCCTGCTAAGAAAAAGAAACCGGTGACACAGGGGTTTTCTTGAAAAGCCCAATAAAATAAATCGGACTTCCAGTTACGAAGTCCGATTTATTTAAGTAGCCCCTGTTCTTTTGCAAACGATACCGCTGCACTACGCGTTTCAATGCCATTTTGTTTTAAGTTTTCCAAAAAGGAGATATAAAAGCTGCCATCAAAATTCTTTTGTACCTTCAATGTCAACTCTATTGCTGCATTGACTAAAATATCACTTGCATCCGTGTAGCGCTTACCAAAATAAATAAAACCAATCGCGTCATTACCAAAAGTGAATCCCTTACCCTCTAAAAAACTAACATACTCTTCAGTTGATTTCGCCACTTCTGCATCCACTCCATACTTCATGCCTTATTTTCATCTTACCGTATATAAAAGAATTTGACTATCCATTTTTCGACAAAAAAATCATCGTACAAAATAAAGGACCTCCCATTAGGGAGGTCCCAGACTGTACAATTTGAACGTTGATTGGAACGTAGGGCACTCGTTTTTCGCGGGCGGTCCGCCCTCGGCGCAAGCGCCTGCAGGGTCTCCCTTCAACACGCGGGCTAGTAGAGCCCCAATCTCTTAAATTCAGGCGAAAATTTAAAGGGAATTTCAAAAGGGGAGCTCCCCTTTTTTGATTAGATCATTCGCAGTAAAGTCCTGAATTCATGATCCCTAGCCAGATTTTTGACCTTTTCGCGATCATACTGATAGACCGCATCGTCCAAAGGACATGAAATTGGTACATCACATTTTATTTCTGCTAGCTTTCTGGATAAATGAAGCATATCGACAGCGGATTCAATTTTAGCCCGTTGCCCATTCGTCAATGAAGCAACATTTTCAAGAATGCCTTCGATACTTTGATACTGTATCAATAATTTCAATGCTGTCTTCTCCCCAATTCCTTTAACCCCGGGATAGTTATCAGCTGTATCACCCATTAAAGCTTTTAAATCGATCATTTGCCTTGGTGTAATCCCTTTCCACTCAAAAAAGCTATCGGGATTATGCACCTCATAGTTACCATACCCTTTTTTTAACAATAGTACGGAAATGTTTTCATCTATTAACTGAAGCATATCTTGATCGCCAGTCAATATACCCACTCGGCTATGCTGTGCAGATGCTTTGGCAATTGTTCCGATACAGTCATCCGCCTCATAACCAGAGAGTCCTATGTTAGGGATATCGAATGCTTCAACCGCTTTTTTCGCTAAGTCGAATTGAGGGATCATTTCGACTGGAGCTTCTGATCGATTCGCCTTGTATCCATCAAATAATTCATTTCTGAAAGTCTTGCTGCCCATATCCCAGCATACCGCTACATGACTGGGTGAAAAGTGATTCACCGCCGTCAGCATATGCTTCAAAAAACCTTGAACGGCATTGGTCGGGATGCCTTTGGAGTTAACCATGAATTGACCAGTAACGGCCGTTGCATAAAAAGCTCTAAATAAAAGCGCCATTCCATCGACAAGCATAAAGGATGGATGCTGCTCATTTTCTTTCATTAACACATTATCACCTCTATCATGATGTACTTCCATTTTAACATAACTGTCCCTTTTTTTAAGGATCGTTTAATTGGAAAAAATATTATTCAATTGGATTATCATCATACGAGATCCAGTCACTGAAACTGCCAATATAAATCTTCACATCTTTAAAGCCCGCTTCTTTCAGGGCGATATAATTGGGTGAGGCCGTTACACCTGAACCGCAGTACACAATGATTTCCTTATCTTTACCGATGCTTGTGAAATTCGACTGAAGATCTTCCTTCTTTTTAAAATAGCCATTTTCCAGAACGTTCGTCCACACCTTATTTACTGCACCAGGTATATGGCCGGCTTTTTTATCAATTGGCTCCTCGATTCCCTCGTAGCGCTTAGATTCCCGTGAATCCATTAATACGATATCGTCAGGTCTATTCAAAGTGTAATCCTTCACTTTTCGAAAAGATGCAAAAACGTGCTCATTTAAATCGATACGATATTCGGTTGGCATATAATTCATTTGAATCGAGTCAATCGGATAGCCCGCATCCCTCCAGGCGCGATATCCCCCGTTCAGGACAAAGACTTTCTGATGCCCAAGGTAGCTTAGCAGCCAGACAAACCTGGAAGCAAAAGAACCTTCCCCGCCATCATAAGCGATAAGTACAGTATCGTTGGTGATTCCATTTGATTCCAGTTTATCTTTAATGGTTTCCAGGTCAGGAAGAGGATGTCTTCCGCCATGTTCTTGAACCTGACCCGATAAGTCCTTTTCAAGATCGAAATAAACAGCGCCTGAAATATGGTCTTTTTTGTAATCATTATACCCTGCGTCAGGAGAGCCTAATTGAAAGCGGCAGTCACAAATTCTGATATCTCTAGAATTCAACAACGGCAACAGCTCTTCTTTTTCGATTATAAAACTCATCTCATATCCCCCTATTCCAAAATGCCCCAAATTAATTCATTAAGTTCCATTTCCATGTTCTTCCCTTGATGTAGCCTAGTTATCTCATTCTTTATGGAAAGTGATTTCCCTTCTATTAGCGAAAGATTATTTTCACTTTCATTGTTGCTTATACATTCTTCCATTTGTTTTGCTTTAAATATCCGAGTCATCCTGTTTTTCATTCCTTGATCCGTTGAAACCGTATCAAGTAATTCCCATACCGATAATGGTGGCAGCGAACCCCGTTGGATGATATATTCAAGGGTTAAATACGAACGGTATACTTGTACCCATATTTTTAGCTCTTTTCTTTCGGAACCCCTTTTTTTTGTCAATTGTTGAAGATTGTCGCTCATCATCCGATAGTAATGGTGCCCCAGTGCCTTTTTGGAATAGCAATCCGCTATCAAACCAGTCATCTTCCTATAATAATCCGGATGAGTTATCAACCTGATAGGTGACTGAAACAATTCAAATAGAGCAGGGTTACTCTTTAAGGTAAGTCGGGATGATTTAAAGAGATCCCAGCCTTCCATGTCAAATAGGCCTTCTTTCACTTGAATGACTTCAACTGGCTGACTCAAGCTCAAGTATGATCGCTTATCATTATGAACATATATAAACCGAACATCGTAATCCGATTGGACCGATGATAAACCAAAAGAATGGCTGCCAGTAACAGCAGCCATCAATATGGTTATATCCTCATTCTTTTCCAGGTATCTCAAGCGTGAAATAAGGTTTTCTTTCATGAATGAACCTCGTTTCTATTTCGAATGCATTTTAGCCAATTCCGCTACAGCATTTTCATAATACGGTAAATCAACCGTTTCCTCCAATGCTGCACGTAACCCTGCAAAGATATCCGATACTTCCGTCTTAAACTCTTTTTGAATCGCGAGTAACTCTTGATCGAGGACTTCATTATACATTTCGTAAATCCGCTCACCCTGTTCTTTTGCATATATAAGGGCAGGTTCATCCAAACGCTTCTGAAGACCTTCGCTCATTTTCGCTTTTTCATTCTTTTCAAAGAAAGATTTTGGATTCTTGAATAATGCCAATTCCTTTTTGAATTCCCCTGTATCCAATTGGGCAAAAGCTCCAGTGAATTCAAGGGATTCCCTCTCATTGGGTTCATATGGCTGTAATGAAAGGGTTCTTCTTATTTTTTGCATTTGCTGAAGCAAACTGCCCTGTTTCTCATTCAGTAATTTATTTACGAACATTTCCGTCCTTAAAGCCGTAGCCCGCATTTCCTGGGCAAGGTCAAAGCCTAAGGCATCCAATAAGTTCTTCATCGATTGCTTGAGGACAATTTTCAGATCGCCTCCATCATCTTTTAAAACAGCTGGATTGAACGATTCTTTGAAGAAATCATTAAACCGGAAGAAGACCCGTTGTTTACTATAGAAAGTCAATTCGTCTATCTCTTTTTTCAACCGTTGCTTTTCGGCATCCCCTTTAATGACTGAAAGGAGTTCCGAAATGGCCTGTGACTCATGAGAAAGGGTCTCCAGGGCTTTTCGTTTCGCTTTCTCATCCTGTCTGGAAGCTGTAATTACATCTCGTAGCAATTCTTCGGTTCTTTTTACAGCCGCTTGAGCCGATTCAATCGCAAGTCCAGTTAAATCGTTTTCTATGAAAGAATCGAATTGGCCTTGGAATTCCATGATTCCGCTATTAGGAAGGAATGAATGCTTAAACGAACCAGGCGTTTGTTTTTCCATCAACGCCCCCTTACTCGTAAGCGGGAACAGTTTTGGAAAACGGATACCGAATCCATTCAATTGATCTGTGACATAATCCATCACTTCGTCCAATTCGTCAGTCGTTTGTGCCAGGTCGACGGCATTGACGATGAAAAACATCTTATCCATAGCGAAAGAATCTTTCACACGTCCAAGCTGTATCAGGAACTCCCTGTCTGCGCGGGAAAATGGATGATTATAATAGGTCACAAATAGGATGGCGTCCGAATTCTTAATATATTCGAAAGCTGCTCCTGTATGGCGTGCATTTATCGAATCGGCCCCAGGTGTGTCAACAAGGACCATCCCCTGCTTTGTCATTTCACAGTCATAACGCAATTCGATCAGATCAACAAGACATGACTTGGATTCTTCCGCAGCAAACCGTTTAAATCCTTCAAGGTCTACCGTAACCACATTTCCTAAATCATTTTGGTACTCGGGAAGCCCTTGATGAAACGCCCTAAGAAACGATAAATGCGTTTTACCCTTATCAACTTCCCCTGCCTTCGCAATGATTTGCCCTGCTAGTTGAAGTGCTTCATCCAGAGTCTTTGCCGATTTATCAAAAGCTGCCAATGCCAGGCTTACATCTTCCAACAGCATCGCTTCGGTCTTTAATTTGACGGTTGCCGTTCCATGTGGATGCTCAGCGTCCGAAGACATGATTTTGTTGATTGCGGCAGTTGTCGGATTTGGTGAGACAGGAAGGACGCTTTCTCCCATCAAAGCATTGGCAAAGGAAGATTTACCCGCACTGAATGCACCGAAGAGGGCAACCGTGAACGTCTGTTGTTCCAAGCGATTTGCCTTCTCTTTCAATTCTTTATAAAGCGATTGAAACCCTCTCAGAGGTTGGATCAGCTCGGCCGCCTGTTTTAAACTCGCTGCAGTTTCCATCAGCTTTTCTTTTCCGCGTAAATCAGTAGCATCAGATGAAGAAACAGTCACGGAAGGTACAGCTTCCGTGATTTCTTTAACATGATCACTTACAGATTGTTCGTTGACGGACCTTGAATTACTTACTTTATCGGTTGTCATGATTTTGACTGTAATATTTTTTTCCTCTTCATTCCATTGAGTTAACAGCATATCGATTTCACGCTCATCGACTAATGATTCAGTTTGATGGGCAATGGCCTCTAAACGTTCCGTTTGGTACTCGATTTCCGCGTTCATCGCAGCAGTAACTTTAAGAGCTTCCGCAAATTCAGAAAAACCTTCAAGTTCCTTATCGATGGACATAGACTGCTGTTCCACTATTCCTTCCATAACGGTAACCATATCATTCAAAAATCCTTCTGATACATCACGTGCTTTCTTTTTGATCGCTGATGCCAAATCATTCGTATAGTTTAAAACGTATTCACCCGTAATATCGACTTGAGGCTTCAAAGAGTTTTTTATGTAAGATTCCGTTACCTCGATTTGAAGTGCCTGAGCCTTACTTTCAAGTGTTGAATCGTGGATTTCCGCTTGATTAAGCGTTTTTACCGCCAGTTCTTTAAGATGCCATTCAAGCTGGGTTTTCACCTTTTCTTGTAGATCGCTCAAGAACGCCTTAATACGTGCCTCACGTTCGGCATCCGTTTTTTTCTTGGCAAATAATAGACCCATTTTAAAGTCCGGCTGAGCCGATTCCAAGAATGATTTACCTAGGTCCCGTGTTGCCGCAGGCATGATGTATGCGCCTTTTAAAATGGTTTCCAATGCATCGGCATATTGGCCCTTGATTTCCTCTATGCGTCCAGTCAATGATTTTTTTTCTTTCAATAGGCTGTCCACCTGATTCGTCAGGTGTTTCCGCTCTTCATGAGGCAGTTCTGATAGTACTTCAAAATCACCGGCATGTTCCTCTTCATACTGCTCCTTCAGCCAATTAAGATGTCTTTCGACAAGGGCATTAGCCGATTGCATGATGGCATCTTTCCCATCATTTAAACCTTTGCCCGCCATGTCATATATGAATTGCTTGACCACTTCTATTTCATTTTCGGTATTGTTCAAGTCTCTTACGGATGTATAAAAAATACCATCAGGATATACATTCCAGTTCGCAAAAGCTTCAGAAACGGAAAGCTTGAAGTCTTGAAATCCAAGCTCGTTCTCATCATGCTTATCGATCATATTGATAATTAAGTATGTCGGTTTTTCAGCCTCCAACAATTCTTTCGTGAATAGGAAGTTGACTTCTGATTGGACGTGATTGTAGTCCATGACATAAAAGACGACATCAGCTAGATGCAGGGCAGATTCCGTAGAAACTCTATGTGCATCGTCTGTCGAATCGATTCCTGGCGTATCCATGATCGCACATGAATCCGGCAGTGAAAAATCATTGGAACTTATCGTTATTGCCGATACTGAATCTCCATCCTTGGCAAATTTCTTGACCTCTTTAAAATCATAAGGTGCAGGAAATAAGACTGGTGGCTGATGATGGTAAAAGACTTTGGCATAGTCTTCCCCTTTTTGTACCTTTACCGTATTTGCACTCGTAGGAATCGGACTTGAAGGCAATACTTGATCACCAAGGAGAAAGTTGATCATACTAGATTTCCCCGCTGAAAAATGCCCGCAAAAAGCAATGATGAACTCCTCATTATTCACTTTCATGATTAACTGTTTCATTTTATCTGCATTGCCTGTATCACCTGCCGATTGAAATTTCTCATACATGGCAGTCAAAATTCCCAATTTGGACTGTTGCTTTAATGTTTCTTGAATCATGAATCCATACCCCTTAATCTATCGTCATTTTGATATTCTTATTGTAAACGATTTCGTTTGTTATTCATACCGTCCCGCTTTATTTTTACTATATGATTCATTACAGGCCATGTTCAAAAAAAAAACCACCAATTGGTGGATTCGCGCAATTTGATCATATTGTTGGAATGGAAAAAAAAACCAGGATGTTTACCTGGTTGTTGGGGTGGGGTTAAAAGCAGCTCGGTTTTCCATTGGTGATTCGGTATAAGGTTTTACTGCCTTTGCCGTTTTTTGAATATTATTCAATACATGTTTCATCACAAAACCATATGTAGCGATTGTCAATAAAATGAATACCCAAACCATTACCAACACCATCCTCTTTTATATTGATTAGCTTTTAGTTTTTAGTTAAAATAAATGATTGAAATCCGAATGAGAATAATTTTCATCTTCATTTAGAATCTTATCACGAACGATAATCATTTTCAATAAGTAATTAAATTTTTTTATTATTCTCCCTTAAAAACCGTAGAATATTCCGTGTGTTCCTTTAATGCCTTCTCTTCCAGTGGGATTCTTACCATCATCATCCAAACATTCAATAAACTAAAGATGATAGCAGTATAATATGCATTGAATAATAAGGAAATAACTAAAATCTCAGTTGCCACTATGATATAGTTCGGATGTTTGAAAAATTTATAAGGACCTTTAATGACTACATCGGCATCAGGAACCACTATGATTTTTGTATTCCAATGTTTTCCCAATGAACGGATTACCCAAACCCTTCCTGACTGCGCAATTAGAAAAAGGGTCAGCCAAATCGGCCAAAGTCCAGATATATCCCTTTCAAGGGCGATCACTTCAATAATGAGAACAATAAAAAAACTAAGATGCATTAGAACCATCCATTTGTAATGGGACTCACCGTATTCTATTGCTCCTCCAGCTTTCAACTGTTTTTCATTTTGTTTGGCGATATATAATTCAACAAGGCGCTGTATAGCGATCAAGATAATGAAAATGGCGAAGATCATCACTTCCACCTCATTAACACAAGTTCAGATGAAAACCCAGGCCCCAATGCAGCAGCCAGTCCCACCTCACCTTTATCCCCGCCCCGCTGCATGAACCTCTCCAGAACGTACAAAATAGTTGCTGAGGACATATTGCCGAATTCACGCAATATGCTCATTGACTCTGCCGTCATGCTTTCATCGAACCCGAGGGCTTCGTGATAAGCATCAATTACTTTCTTGCCTCCAGGATGAGCGATGAAATCTTTTACATCGTTTAGATCGAATCCATTCTCCATTAAGAACTCTTGAACATTCGGTTTAAGCCAATCCTTGATGATTGTAGGGATATCTTTCGAAAAAATAACGTATAACCCTTGATCTTTAACATCCCACCCCATAACATCCAATGAATCCGGCATAAGCGTCGATTGCGAATCCAAAAATTGCAAATGCCTTACTTTTTTTGAAAACTGTTCACTCGGCACTTCATCACCGCAAACCAAAACACAGCTTACTCCGTCGGAAAATAAGGAAGTCCCAATTAAATTGCTTTTGGAGATATCATTCCTTTGAAATGTCAGACTGCATAACTCCACGCTTAAAACAATGACTTTCGCCGTCGGGTATGCTTGGCAATATTCAAAAGCACGTGATAGGCCACTCGCTCCCCCTGCACAGCCAAGCCCCCAAATCGGAATCCTTTTAGCATGCGGATTAAATGTAAGTTCATTCATTATCCTGGCATCAATGGTCGGGGTGGCAATCCCCGTGCTTGAGATAAAGAAGAAAGCATCTAGTTCGTTTGCCTGCAGTCCTTCTTTTAAAAATTCTGTGTTGGCTAAGCATTTTTCTATAGCTTCTTTCCCAAATTTGATTGCCTGCTGTATATATAAATCATTCCGATCGGCAAAAGAATGATCCTCTTTAAACCAATCGAGATCATTTGAAAAATATCGATTTTCCACTTGTCCATTCTTAAAGGCCTTTAGTAACCGTTCTATATTCTTAAATGATGCCCCAAATATTTCTCTCGAAAATTCCATGATTTTTTCTTGTGAAAGCAAATGTGGCAGCTTTACATGAGATGCAGATAATAAATATGGCATGATTCCACCCCTAATTATTCATGATATGGTTAATATACCCACCAGGACATCAATTATGCTTTATAGCTAAATGGTTATATGTATAGGCATTTAATAATATTTTTTCAATTTTCTTCTACATAACTAGGTAACTAAAAAAGAAAGAATATAACCATACAAGCGGAGGAATACTTCCACGAATATCACCTTTCATGCCGAAAAGGACGCTAATGGATTTCCTGTACGAAAGGCTGTCTTTTGAGATACGGCTTTTGAATGTCCAATGAATAACGGATTTAATGATCGAGGGAACAAACGGATGGGCTGAGTAAAACGGTGAAATCATGTTTGGCATGCCGTTAGAAGGGGGAATGCTTAAATCCTTTGCAGCAGAATTCGGCAGCATGCTTGCCGGTAACTATTACCGCCTCTTTAGCAGGAGACAAAGCATTGATTGGTATCATACCCATATGGGCAATATCGATAAAAGGGCGAGGTACCCTTCATATCATCTTAATAATCGAAAAGTATTCACGATATAATAAAACCCCCTTACCTATAATTTGGTAAGGGGGCGCTTTCAGTCTTCTTTCTTTACTGAAGATTGATTTTGCACTTGTATAATGATGTTTTGAAACTCCTCTTTTCCACACACACTGCACCTATACTCCTGGCTTAGTATGGTACGGCAATGAATACAATATTTTTTCTCCATCCCTATCACTACTTTCCTGAACATATACTATCAATATATTCAAAAAGTGAAGAGAGTTTCCTTTTATCTGACAAAACTCCAAATACATTATCAATGATATGCTTCGGCCCTAAATGAAAAAAATGCCCAAAATCCTCTTTAACTGAGAATTTTGGGCATGTAAATGGGTGAATCTATCAAGATTACCCGAATCTATTTTTAATCAGGCTACATTTTGCCCTTCAATACGGGCTTCCTTCACCTTCCCTTTTGTAGGGATGATGTTAAAGACGATATTCAAGAATATGGCTGTCAAACTTCCGGCAACAATACCGTTTTCCGTTAGGATTTGAAAACTTTCCGGAATTTGCGCAAATAGCTCAGGAACGACGGTCACCCCTAGTCCCATCCCTACTGAACAAGCGATGATCAATAAATTTTCTTGAGAAGCAAAATCCACTTTGCTCAACATCTTAATTCCAGCGGCAATTACCATCCCGAACATCGCCACCATTGCACCGCCAAGCACGGATGAAGGGATAATTGTCGTGAATGCACCGATTTTTGGAACAAAACCTATGAAAATAAGAATGCCAGCCGTTGTGTATATGACATTTCTTGTTTTAATGCCTGACAATTGAATCAAGCCCACATTTTGTGAAAAAGCTGTATACGGAAACGCATTGAACAAACCGCCAATCATGATGGCAAGTCCTTCAGAACGATATCCGCGAGCCAGATCGTCTTCTGAAATCTCTTTGTCCGTGATTTCACCAAGAGCATAATAAACACCAGTCGATTCCACCAAGCTGACGATCGCCACCAATGTCATTGTAATGATTGCCGTGACGTTGAATGTCGGGGTTCCAAAGTAGAAAAAATGAGGCATATGCAGCCAAGTGGCACTGACAACCGAGCTAAAGTCCACTTTCCCAAGGAAGAAAGCTGCAAATGTTCCTACTAACAGCCCCAATAAAATAGAGATGGAGCGTACGAATCCTGATGAGAATTTATACATGAATATAATGAATAACAAAGTTCCGAAACCAAGAGCTACATTATTCAAGTCTCCGAAATCAGCAGCTCCTTGGCCACCACCAAGGTTGTTGATGGCAACAGGAATGAGCGTAATGCCAATAATCAAAACGACCGATCCAGTGACAATGGGCGGGAAGAACCTTGCCAGTTTTCCGAAAAACTTACTAATGATAATGACGATCAATCCCGACGCCAAAATAGATCCATAAATGGAGTTGATTCCATATTGCGTACCAATTGCAATCATCGGGCTAACCGCTGTAAATGTGCAGCCCAGGACGACAGGAAGCCCAATTCCAAAGAATTTATTTTTCCATACTTGCAATAAAGTTGCTATCCCGCACATCAAAATGTCTATCGAAACTAAATAAGTTAACTGCGCTGCAGTCAATCCCAGCGCCCCACCGACTATCAATGGAATGACGACTGCACCGGCATACATGGCAAGAACATGTTGTAATCCTAATGAAGCAACTTTTAATGGTGATTGATTAGACATTGACGGCTTCTCCTTCCTTTTCCTCAGCGAACGTTATCTCACCGAATTTCAACTCAGCAATCCGTGCAAGTGATTCCACTTGAAAACCTTGTTCCCTAAGATCCTTACCACCGCTTTGGAATGCTTTTTCAATCACGATGCCGATTCCGGCCACTTCTGCTCCAACCTGCTTACAGATTTCCACCAAACCCCGGGCTGCCTGTCCGACAGCAAGGAAGTCATCGATGATCAAAACCTTATCTCCAGCTTCAATATATTTATTGGAAACCGTAATGGTATTGGTTTCTTTTTTTGTAAAGGAATGAACGGACGCCGTTACTAAATCATTTGTTAAAGTAAGTGATTTACGTTTACGGGCAAAAATGAGCGGAACTTCCAATTCCAGCGCAGCCATCAAACCAGGTCCAATGCCAGAAGATTCAATTGTCAGCACTTTCGTAATTTCCTTTTGTTCGAAACGTTTTACGAATTCTTTACCAATTTCTTTCATTAACATAGGATCCATTTGATGATTTAAAAATGAATCCACTTTTAAAATATCTTCTGATAAAGCTTGACCCTCGGACAAAATTTTATCCTTTAAAAGTTGCATGAAGGTTCCTCCCAATCTGGATGTTTATTGACCATAAACCATGCAATTGTTTCCAGGCATATAAAAAAGCCCAAGAAACATTGCAGCACTTTTTTGGAGTGAAGCAATACTTCTTGGGCATGAATGAAAAATGAATCAGCAAAAGCCTTCATTATGCAACAAGATCTATTACTCACCCATAGTCGAATTATTTACGGTAATCCGGTAGAAACTTGCAGGCCATATCCCTGCTATTATACGAGTGAAACTTAATATTTTATTAATATATGAATTATAACAACGCTGACTCTATTTGAAAAGTTATTTTTGATAAAAACCGAACTTTCAATAAAAAAAATAAGTCATCATTCGTATTATTAGAAAATTGTGAAATCACTAACCCTAAATAGGAATGGATTTACCTATAAAGAAAAAACATCGCGCATGCGGGTTCTCCCCGGGACTAGTTTTCCCGCAGGAGTCTCGCACACCCGCTCCAATCAACTTTGTTTTAACTTTTAGATAGAACCCTTTCGCCTAAAGTCTTGGTTGTTTATAAATTTATAAAACTTGAAGGAATGAAGCTTTCTATCATGATTCTATTCAGCGAAATCAACTGGAAATGATTACTTTAAATCAACTATTCAGAGGTAAAGACGCCAAAGTATTGATCCAGTTATATCAGTTAAACCGCCCTTTGGGTGAGCTATTAATGTACTCCACGGCTATCGTGAGTACAAATCTCCAAAACACATCTGTGCAACATCCTCATCTTTATCACAGTGTACAAAAAGAATATCTGGCAAACATATGTGGAAGAAGCACATCATCTGCTTCATCATTAAGATGTAAAAACTATATATGCGAAACGTAAAGAAACGATTGATCGTGTATTCGCATATGCAAAAGAATGGTATGCAAAAATTGACGATGCAGGCGATGCTTACTTTCGCTGCGATTATTTTAAAAAGATGGCCAATTGGACATAGTAAGGTCCAAAAATAGCCTAACCTAGTGGGCTTCTAGAGCCCCAATCTCTTTAGGCGGAAATTTAAAGGGAATTTAAAAAGGGGTTCGGAATTTTTTAATTCCGAACCCCTTTTGTCTTCAAACTGAGAAGGCCTTTACATTTAATGCAAGTCCTTCTTCCTTTGATTCATTTGATTTTATAAACTTCTTTATATTTATCTTCAAGATACTTTATTAAATACTGAACATTCAGGCCTTCCCCTGTCGTTTCTTTCAAAATCTCCAAAGGTTTTTTTGTTTTTCCATATTTATGTATCTTTTCATTAAGCCATTCCCTGATTGGCGCAATATCCCCCGCTTCCAACAGTCCATCAAAATCAGGCAAATCTTTAAGCATCGCTTGCTTGATTTGGGCTGCATACATATAGCCCAATGCATAAGAAGGGAAATAACCAAAGCTGCCATCTGCCCAGTGTACATCTTGCAACACGCCCATGGCATCATTTTCAGGAACAATTCCCAAATAATCCTTGTATTTTTCATTCCAGACTCCCGGTAAATCCTTCACTTCAAGTTCTCCATTAAAGAGAGCCTTTTCCAGTTCATACCGAATCATTATATGCAGAGGATACGTCAGTTCATCTGCTTCAATACGGATGAACGATGGTTTCGATTCGTTAATGCCCCGGTAAAATTCATCCAGCGTCACGTCATTGAATTGTTCGGAGGCATATTCTTTTAATAAGGAGAATTTATTTTTCCAGAAGCTATGGTTCCGTCCAATGAAGTTTTCGAAAAATAAAGATTGTGATTCATGGATCCCCATGGATGTCCCGGAATCAAGAAGTGTTCCGGTTAACTCATTGGCGATATTCTGTTCATAAATGGCATGTCCACATTCATGAATGGTACCAAAGATTGCCCCCCTAAAATCATTTTCATCGTATCGGGTCGTCACCCGGACATCGCCCCTATTTATTCTAATTTCGAAAGGGTGAACCGTTTCATCCAGCCTGCCAGCCTTGAAATCGTATCCTAGCTGTTTTAGAATTTCCAAGTTGAGTTGATGCTGTTTTTCTTTAGGAAATTCTTTATAAAGGAACCCTGTTTCAGGTCTATGTTCGCTTGTTGCAATCTGTTTTACCAAAGGAACGATTCTCGACCGAAGCTCACTGAATACGCTGTCAAGTACATCTACAGTCATGCCTGGTTCATACATATCCAAAAGGGTATTATATTTCGTCCCTTCATATCCCCAGTATTCTACAAACCTGCGGGTATACGCTACAATTTGCTCCAGATAAGGTTGAAATAAAGAAAAATCAGCTTTTTCCCTTGCCTCTTCCCATGCACTTTCAGAACGCGATTGTAAAATGACGAATTCCTTATATTCGTTAGCAGGAATTTTCTTATTCCTTTCAAAATCTTTCTTACACACTTGCACCATTTTATTAGTCGTTTCACTAAGAGGCTCCATCGAAAGTTCTGCAATGAAGGATTCCATTTCTTTACTTGTGCTCATATTAAACACCTCGGAGGAAAGCACCCCGATAACTTCGGAACGCTGCTCAACACCCTTTTTCGGTGCACCTGTACGCAAATCCCAAAAAATTAACGCGAGTGCTTCATTATACGCCGAGATTTTCTTTACATATTCTTTAAACTCTTTTTCTATCAGATCGATACCCTTTTTTGTCATATTCACTGCTCCTTCCAACTACACTTTACCATATTATACAAAAATCATTCCTATCAGAACCACTCCGATTAACAAATTAAAATAAAAAAAGAACCAAGGGGCACCTTGGCTCTTTTTTTGGATAGAATGGAGTTAAAGCGTTACAGGAAGAATGGATACAATCTTCTCTTTAACCTGCTCCGAAAGATCCTTATCAATCAAAATCTGGACTGTCCCCGAATCATTGCTCGTCCTGATCAAACGCCCTATTCCCTGGCGCAAGCGAAGGAGCATGTATGGAAGGTCCACTTCTTCAAATGCGTCGGTAACCGAGTTGCGTTTGGCCTCGAAAACTGGATCGCGCGGCGGGAATGGCAGGGAGTGTATCACAACATTTTGTAATGAAGGCCCTGGAACATCAAGCCCTTCCCATAAATGATAGGAGAAAAGGACAGATTGCTCTTCCTCTTGGAACTTCTTAACCAGCTCGCTGATTTCCGCTTCCCCTTCAAAATAAAATGGATAAGAAGACATTGGGCAGTTTTCCTTGAACCATTGCAATTCTTCTTTTGACTGGAACAACACGAGTGTTCGACCTTCATTTTCCTCAATTGTCTTCATCGTATATTGAAGTTTAGCCAATTGATTTCCATTTTCGAAGGCAGGCATGTTCATTTTCATGACTTCATCGTAATCAAACGGTGATTCAACGGAGAAGCTGTCATACTTTTCTATCCCTAAACTATCTGCAATGTATTGGAAGGATTTATTATCCGATAATGTTGCCGATGAAAAAATGTAAGGGATTTTTTTAGAGAATACCTGTTCAGACAAAATATCCTGTACGAGCCTTGGCATGATGACCAATGTTTTGGTCATTTCATTTTCTTCAAACCAGGAAACGGCCTGTTCATCCTTTACAAATAGAGAAAGGGAGTAGCCCAGCTGCTCTAAATATTCTTCCGTCACTTTTAAATCATAATCATTGATCGTGTACATTTCCGCTTCAAAAACTAGGTTCTCCTCTAATTCCTCAACCTTTTTGTGAAGCTTATGGGCAAAGCTTGTAATTTCTTTGGACATTGGGATTTCATAACGATTAGATCCGCTGACATGTATCGCTTTTTCATCCAACAAATCAAAAAATTCTTCATTGATATCAATTAAATCCTCAATGATATATAAGGTTTCTTCACGAACCTGATTGGCTGTAAGCAATTCTAAAACCGAGGCAAGGGTTTGTTCCCCAACTTTATAGGTTAAAGCCTTTTGAGCAGCAAATTCCAATAAGTGACCTTCATCAAAGACAACGCAGCTATGATCTGGCAGCAATGGTAACTGTCCTTCACGCTTACGCTTTTCCTTGGTCCATACATGCTCCATGAAGAAGTCATGTGAACAAATGATCAAATCACTTGATTTTCGATAGTGGTCCCGTGATAGGGTTTGCCCGCATCGATGGCGTTTATCACAAGTGAAACAGTTTTGGAGTTGATCCCAGCCAACTTTAGACCAGTCTTCATCATTTAAATATGGGTACTGTTTACGGTCCCCATATGCTGTATAGGCGTTCATGGATGAGTTATCATGGACAAACTTGGGAAGTTCATCATATAGTTGATCTATTCCTTCTGAATCTTCATGATTCACTGCGTAATCCAACTTCTTTAGACATACATATTGATCGTGGTATTTGGCAAGCCGAACATCCACTTCAATACCTAAAGCATTCTTGATTTTTTGGATGTCGCCTTCCTCTTTGACAAGCTGTTCAATCAACGTTTCATCTGCACACGAAATAATGGCCGGTTTATTCGTATATCTCGCATAACAAATCGCATATAGTAAATAGACCAATGTCTTACCGGTCCCTACCCCTGCTTCAGCAAAACTTACATTCTTTTCCTTAAAGGCTTTTTCTAACTGAAATGCCATGAAGATTTGTTCGTCACGCAGCTCAAATCCTTTTTCGGGAAGAATATCGTAAAAAACATCACCGATCCATTCTGAAAGCTTATCGTAAAAAGAATCTTCCTTTGTTACCGAAAAAGGCAGTGTTTTAAGCATCCTGGTCTCCCCTTTTATCTATCATCAGTGTATAGAATTCGAATCATTATAATCTTAGGCAAAAGTATATTATCCTTTATTTCACATTAATAGTCAAGATATTTACCAACCATTAGAAAATGAAACGTATTAGGTATGTTTTTTCTATGCATGCTGCCTGGTTGCCCCATTCGTAAAATAAAAGACAGGCTCCAAAAGAGAGCCTGTCTGTAAATAATATAGGGTTGAATTAAGCTTTGTTTACGTTTGATGCTTGTGGTCCACGTTGACCTTGTTCTACATCAAATGTAACGTCTTGGCCTTCTTCAAGAGTTTTGAAACCTTCGCCTTGGATAGCTGAGAAATGTACGAATACATCGTCTCCACCTTCACGTTCGATGAATCCAAAACCTTTTTCTGCGTTAAACCATTTTACTTTACCTTGTTCCATTTTTGTTGCCTCCTAGTGTGTTCTCCACACATTATATTACTATCCTTGCTCAAAAGAATATTAAGGTATTCCTTAAATCTGAACAAAAATAATTCATTATTAGAATAACAGAAAAGGAAATGATAAGCAAGACTGGAACCTATTATGAATAAATCGTCCTGACTAGCAAAATCCTCCGTTATATTCTACCTACTTATTCACCTTGAGGCTGTCTTGGCGGCCTTTTCCCCCAATATTGATAAAGGTCAGCACGGATGAAACCATTGAACAATTTCCTTTTTTTCGTTGCAGGCTTACCATAATGCTGTTCGAAGTCAGGGTTGGAGGTAATCATGTATACTGACCATGTATCAAGCTTCTTGAAGGCTTGGCCCATTTCCCTATACATCTGCTCAACCGCTTTTTTCTCACCAAGACGTTCTCCATAAGGCGGGTTCCCGACAATGACACCATACTCTTTCCTGGTCGAGATATCCCTCACCTGCATTTGTTTGAATTCAATCAGATCACCAAGACCGGCTTCAAAACTATTAGCTTTAGCTATATCGACCATTCGATGGTCAATATCACAACCGGTTATGTCCAAGTACTGATCATAATCGGCTAAATCTTCAGCCTCGATCCGTGCTTCATCCCAAACCTTGCTGTCCATCCATGACCAAGTTTCAGATACGAATTCCCTATTAAACCCCGGTGCTATGTTCTGACCAATTAAGGCCGCCTCGATGGGAATCGTTCCAGATCCACAAAATGGATCTATGAAAGGTTTATCCGCTTTCCAATTGGTCAGCATGATTAACGCAGCCGCCAATGTTTCTTTAAGAGGTGCCTCCCCCTGTCCGGTTCGATATCCCCGTTTATGCAAACCTGCACCTGAAGTGTCTATGGTAAGTGTCACAACATCTTTTAAAATAGATACTTCAATTTTAAACAAAGGACCAGTCTCGGCAAACCAAGACACTTGCTTGTATTTACTTTTCAATCTATCAACAATTGCCTTTTTGACAATTGCCTGACAATCAGGGACACTGTAAAGCTTTGACTTAACGGATTTTCCACTCACGGGAAACTCGACATCGGCCGATAAGTAATCTTCCCAATTCAATGCCTTTGTTTTTTCAAACAACTCATCAAATGAATATGCTTTAAATTCCGCGACTTTAATTTTCACCCTATCGGCAGTGCGCAACCATAAATTAGAGCGGGCAATGGCGGATTGATCACCTTTATACGTGATTTTACCATTTTCGACTTGACAATCGTAACCAAGATCCCGAACCTCCTTGGCAACAATTGATTCCAATCCCATTGCTGATGTTGCGATAATATCGAATTGTTTCATTAATTCTGCACCTTCTTTCCATTAATCCAAATCAATGGCACCTTTTCACGAATTTCTTCATTTATGTATTTTAGAAGCAGGCATTGATTTTTTACATGTAAACCTTATTTAAAAGGTCCACCGCCTTTTATCTTGTCGTTAGAATTCTTCATTGTTGGCCTAGCTACTATCATGATCATATAGCGGGAACATCTATGGATTACCGTGAAATAAAAGCTTTACTCTATTATCACTGCACCTTAAGATAATCGCTGCAATTATATGCTTGAAATCATCCAAACCAATTATGTATGGTTCCCATCCATAATCCACCTTCATTTTTAGGGCTAACAGAAGAGTTAAGGAACCTTTATAAATAGGATACCCAGAATCAAGGAAATGCTTAACATTCCAACACTATTTTTAAAAACGTTTCCGAAGACTTCATTCAAGCCATTTTCTTTCCGCTGGACACTTTTCGAATGGAATGAAAAACTTGCCAAGTTCTTAGTTTAACACAGCGGAGTTTCCGAAAACGAAAAATAAAAGGAAATGCCCAATCTTTTTATGTTAGGGCAATTTCCATAAACAAAAACTCTCCTTTTAAAAGGAGAGTTGTGCTTTTGGTGTAATATGATAACGTTTTGTAAGCCATGTTTTGTTCCTCAGTACTGCAAGCGACTCGCGTCTCGTACTTCGGCGGTAATCATCTATCTACAGAAGCATGTGCTCCTGTCCTTCTCCTCGTTCATTTCCAAGGAAGAAAGCGCCCCTACCATTAATTTGGGTTTCTCGCTCGTGGGGTTTACCTCGTTCCACCCTTTACATTTCTGTAAAGGCTACGTCACTGTGGCACTTTTATAGGTATTCATGCCATATCCAAAAGGACTTAGGCATTTTCCCAGCCGTCAGCAATCCAAGATTGCTGCCCAAGCTTATTTTTTCGCCAGGCACGAACACTACGGACATCGCAGTCCGTGCGAGCATGGACTTTCCTCTACTGCATAAATGCAGCAGCAATTACCCAAACGTTAACATAACATAATTGATTATACTCCATTATTCATGAAAACACAATACCAAAATAATTTTTACTTTAACAATGCAAAACCTCAATCAAAAAGCTTGTTACCAAAAACGTGCTTTTCCAAGTTGGATAACCGTTTAAGGATGTCAAAGTTAGTGGTTCCCGGGGTGGCACTTGGAGCAGGTTGATTTGGACGTTTTGTACTCTCGTCGGCTTGTTTTTTCAATTTAAGATTTTCTTGTTTAAGATCTTCAATTTCCTGATGGAACACTTCATAATCTTTAATGATCAGATCCAGGAATTGATCCACATCTTCAGGTTTATACCCGCGCATGGCTGTTTTAAAATCTTTTTCAAGAATATCTTTAGCCGTTAATTTTATCTTATCGGATAGCATAAGACTTCACCTCAATACTTTCGCCAATACAATCGACTTTTTATTATTTTTTCAAATCTGCTTGGGTTTGTCAACGAAACACCTTTTTGTATCTTACTGTTTCAGTGAACGGTATGTATTCCCATTAAAACTGTATCTAAATTTCATAATAATATGATTATGCTTTAGAAACAACTTTTAATCCATAATTATTTTCTCTCATTCTTCGGACCAGCTCGCTTCTTCAGCAGCTGATTGCAAATCATCAAAGTTTATCTGAAAGATGGGGTATGGCTGTGTTTCAGCTTTTTTCATCGCTTCGAAATAAGGATATCGGGCTGATCCTTCTTTTTCGGCTTCGAAAATGATGAGCATGGCATCGCTTTTATGGACCATATACCTATTTTTGATTTTAAGCTGTTCGGGCCCTTCATATGGTTTGTTGAAAATGGATTCAACAAAATCGGCACGGGCCAATATGGATCGGTAAAACTCTTGATTCTTTTCATTCCATGACTCTTCCTGTTTCAGGAAAGGAGTAAGCACCCCTAATTTAAGCTGATGAAATTCTTCCTGTAATTCGAAAACCACTTCGGCACCCCATAGTTCCGTACCCAACTGACCTGAGATGATCACCCATTCCAGCCCATCTTCCACCAATGGCAGGAGACGCTGTTTCATCGCTTTCTTTATATATTTTACGGCTTCATGGTCATTTTTAAATATCCCGAATTCAAAAGCTTTGTAGCCGGTCATATACAAAACCTTCATTGCATAGTCAATCTCCCTTTTACATGATTATGTAAGAAAACAAGGGCTTAATAAGCCCTTATTTTTTAGTATCCAAAATGCCTAGGCGGACAGCCTGGGTTATGCGGCGGCCTTCCACAGATCAAGTGTTGATTATAGCACTCGTTCACAACGGATTGAGTATGCGGGAAATAATGCTTATACGTGTTCACATGTTTATTGACATTTGTAGTATGTGATGGATGAACGACAGGAATCACTGTGTTCGATACATTCGTATTGACATATTGCTGTGTTGGAGAGACTTGCGCTGGGGCAACTTGAGATGGAGAAGTTTGTGTTGGACCAAATTGCGCTGGAGACACAGCCGATGGACTATAGGCTCCCATTACGTCAGACGCTCCCATTACGTTGGAATTTTTTTTACCGGTTGATGCGCCCATTACATTGTTGTGTGCGCCCATTACATTGTTGTGTGCGCCCATTACATTGTTGGATGCTCCCATTACATTGGATGTTCCCATAACATTGTTGGATGCTCCCATAACATGGGGTTTATTTCCTCCACAATTACGAAAATACATTTATAATACGTCCCCTTTCATCATGATAAGTTTAGTCTTACCATTACAGACTATGAAAAAAAGGGGATACGTGTACTGATGAAATGACCTAATTATACAGAATAAGTATAAAACGATGTATGGCTGTCGATAAGTACACTATTATATGAATGCTATCTCTTCAAATATAGAGGGTAATTTTCTACAAAAAGGAATAGAGACTGTCTTTTAATGAAGTAAATAAAACAATCGTTAAACAAAGGACAACAAAAAATAGAAATAAAGTCGTTTTATACATTTCTCCGCTCCGCTTTCACCTTAATTTTATTTGATGTAAAGGTATGAAATGAACGCTTGGAATTTCACCCTCAACTCTTTCCATTTTACACACAATAGTTGAAGGCTACAATAATTGTATACATATTTTTTATTTTCATCCTTTTGCACTAAAAGACCATTCTCATTCCTTTATTTTATACAGAAATATCCTTTGAATTTTCTTTCTTTTCGAGCCGCCGTATCCTCTTTTCCAATTCCAATTGTTTTTTTCCCTGAGTGATCCCTTCTCTTACCATCTCTTGATGGGCGATTATTGAACATTTTAGAGCATGACCGACTTCCTTAAATTGATGTTCGTATAATTTTGCACATTCAATCTGTGCCTGTATCCTTATTTGCACATTCCCTTTTAAGGCAACTTCCTTCCAAATCTCCAAAGCTTCATTGAATTGTTTTAGCTTCTTTTTCTGGAAAGCTAAGGCATGACCAGCCATTATCCGATCTTCCTCACTTCCCGCTTCCAATATTTTTTGATATGTCTCAACTGACTCCTCTTTTTTTCCCAAATAATCGAGCCATCGTGCAATCTCCATGGACTCTTCCGTATATCCATCGATTTGGAGGATTTTTCGGGACAAATGAATATACAATGTGATCAGTGATAGGATATCCCATTCATTATGCTTCATGATCCCAAACAGAATTTCCGGATTCTTCCTCTCAACAAAATCAAAATATATCATCGGCGCCAAATATCCAGGAATATCATCCTCTCTATGTACACCTAGAATATCTGTTTCGACCGCAGATAATTTCACTCGCTCCAATTTGTTTCTCCAAAGGCGTCTTGAAGCATGATACAAATCGAAATGTCCGAACTCCGGTAGTTTTGGTACATGTTCTTTTATCAAGGTATGTCTTGTTTTTAGCTGAGGCCAATCAAAGGATTTACCATTATATGTGACAAGGGTTTCGTAATTGATGTTTTCCAGAAAGCTTTGATAAAGCGGGATTTCACTTCCAGGCTGCGGAAGGATATGTTGCTTCACGACAACTTCTTCACCTTCTAAATACGCATAGCCAAGTAAAAAAATGGTATTGCCGGCTCCTCCTCCAAGCCCTGTCGTTTCCGTATCGAAGAAAAACAGATCTTCACTTTTAACACCCTTGGCGGAGAGTGGATGCTCCAATGAAGCTTGATTCCACTCTTTTACGACCTTTTTCAGCTCGGAAAATGCATATAAGCCGTGTTTGTGATTTAAAGGGTAGCGGACTTCCCTAATGAAACAATAGTCGCCATCGAAATGAAAGGAAACGGTATCGTTCTCCAGCCACTTTTCAAAGTAGGGAATTTCTTCATTCTCTTTCTGGTCAATTACTTCTATAGGAGAAGTATGTTTCTCTAGGTTCATATGGGTTTTCATACGGTTTAGTTTATTTTTTAAAGACATGAAATTACACCTCTTTTCACGGATCACTGTAATCTATTAATGTTTTTGCTTACAAAATTGACCTAATAATTGTTTGGCATCACTCTTGGCTGTTTTCGTTGCGGATTCCGTTCCGATACAGGAGGGACAGCCGCTTTCACAAGTGCAATTCTCGATCATTGATATTGTTTCCATCAGGATGACTTCAGAGTTTTCATATACTTTATCACTTAACCCTATGCCACCCGGATAACTATCATAGATGAAAATGGTCGGTTTTTCATTATGCGCTGCCTTAACCTGCGGATACACATGGATATCATGCGGATCGCACATGACATATAGCGGAATCATGTAATTTAGAGCATGGGAGGCTCCTATCATTCCTTGTTCTATTCGATTTTCGTCCCAATTGAATATATCAGAATCCATGGAAAGCATGGCCGAACTCGTATGCAGCTCCATCTCCGGAAGACTGATTGGTCCTGACCCAATATTTTCATGAGTTTCGAATTTGATTTTCTTGAAGATCGTAGGCATTGCCCGGATTGCGACATCACCAAAAGCAGCTGCTGTGGAAGCGAAAGATCGCTGTTTATCGACTTCCAATACAGACAACTGGACAGCAAGGTTAGCATCCGTATAATAGTCCACATTGACTTCTCGTACATAAGCTTTCTTTTCATCCCAATCAAGTTCTTCCACCTGAAATTGAATTCCCTGGTGCAAATAAATGGCTTCATCGTGGAGAAGGGTCATTGCACTGAACGTATCCATTTCCCCGATGACCCGATTAACCGGTGCATTCGTTTGGTCGATGATCACGACATTTTCCTGTGCCGCTGAACGCAGGCTGATATTGCTTGCGGGAAAAGCATCATTCATCCAATGCCATTTGTCCCCATTCAAGTGTAAGACCCTTTCTTCCGTAAGGAATTCAAGAACGTCCATAATCTCTGTTTTCCCAAATGTATCGCCCTTTTTAAATGGCAGCTCATATGCTGCACATTTCACATGATCAACCAGGATCAAAAGATTATCCGGATTGATTCTTGCCGTTTCTGGATTTCTGGTAAAGAAATAATCGGGATGCTGTACGATATATTGATCAAGGGCACTGGAACTGCCAACCATGATGATCAATGCTTCACCATGTCTTCTTCCTGCCCGTCCGGCCTGTTGCCAGGCACTCGATATGGATCCCGGGTAACCAGTCATTATGCAAACCTGAAGCTGGCCGATATCGACACCCAACTCAAGTGCATTCGTGGATACCACTCCATAAATGGAACCATCCCTGAGGCCTTGTTCAATTTCCCTACGCTGTGTTGGCAGATATCCGCCGCGATAGCCCCTGATTGATTTTGGCCCCAATTGCTTTGACACAAGTTCCTGTAAATATGTCAATAGAATTTCCACACGAACCCTGCTTCGCGCAAAAACGATGGTTTGAATTTTATTTTTCAAAAATTCATTTGCCAGCTTCCTGACTTCCAAAACCGCACTCCTGCGTATGTTCAGCGGTTTATTGACTATTGGGGGATTGTAAAACACAAAATGCTTTTTCCCACTCGGGGCTCCGTTATTATCGATAAGGACCATTTGTTTTTCCGTAAGCTCTTCTGCCAACTCTTTTGGGTTATTGATCGTTGCGGAAGTACAGATGAATACAGGGTCGCTTCCATAAAAATTGCAAATCCTTTTTAACCTTCTAATGACATTGGCTGTATGACTTCCGAAAACGCCGCGGTAAATATGAAGTTCATCGATGACCACATACTTCAAGTTTTCAAACAAAGAGACCCATTTCGTATGATGGGGCAGGATTCCTGAATGGAGCATATCAGGATTGGTGATCACGATATGTCCGGCCTGGCGGATTTTTTGCCTGATATTTGAAGGTGTATCCCCGTCGTATGTATAACTATTTATTTCAGCATCCATTTCATGGATCATTTCATTCAATTCGCTTTTTTGATCATAGCTTAGTGCTTTTGTCGGAAAAATATAAAGCGCCCTGGTTTTTTCATCTTCCAGTATTTTTTGAAGGACCGGCAAATTATAGCATAATGTTTTACCAGAAGCTGTAGGTGTGACCGCAACAAGGCTATTGCCGCTGACAGCAGTATCAAATGCAGTAGCCTGATGGGTATACAACCCATTTATCCCCCGTATTTCAAGAGCATGCTTGATCCTATCATTCATTGCATCGGGAAAAGGAACATGTTTTGCCTCTTTTGCTTCAATGACTTGCCAATGTACTATATTATCTTTAAAATCTTCATTTGTTTTTAGATCCTTGATGACTTCTAATAAATTTTTTCGCAGTTTCATTTAACCACCTCATACTCCTATTCTACCGAATGAACGTTCTATGCAAAAGGGAAACTATTTCCTATTCAAAAAAAAAGCTGGAAACGTCAACATCTCGTTTCCAGCCCGGTCATTTTTTTGATTTAATTTTTCTCGACAAAGCGAATGATTTCTTCGATTAGTCTGCCTGGAGCTTCCACCATTCCCATATGGCCGCTGCCCTTAAGTATTACTTCATTGATATGGCTCCCTTTTACAGAAAAGGTTTTTTCAACGGGAATCACCTTATCCTGTTCACCTGCTACCAAAAGGACAGGCAACTTCGTATCTTTGAGAACATGATTTCTGTCTATTCTGTTCCTCATGGCATGTAAAGACCCTATCGCACCAATTTCACTTGTTTTATATCCGATTTCCTTTGTATGGTCAATATTGGGATCATCGGAATTAGCGAAAAGCTTTGGTATAAGTCCGTCAATGAACGCAGGGATTCCCTCACTTTCGATTTTCTCGACAGATTTTAAGCGCCCCGCCTTACCAGTCTCATCATCCGGGAAAGCGGTGGAATGTACCAATGAAAAACCAGACAATTTCCCAGGAAACCTTTCTGCGAATGCCAAGGTGATATAGCCCCCTAGCGAATGACCAAACATATATACCTGTCCGATTTCCAGTTCTTCCAAAAATGATGCAATATCAGCAGCCATATCTTCAATTGAGAAAGATTCCCCTATTTCCTCACTTGAACCATGTCCCCGTAAATCAACGGCAATTACCCGGTATTCTTCCTTTAATCCAGCAATGATGTCACTCCAATATTCATGGCTTCCGCAAAATCCATGGATAAACAACAATGTTTCCTTTCCTTTCCCGGTATCTATGTAGGAAAGCTTGCTATCTGTCATATTAATCCCTCATTTCCTTTATTAATCATTCAGTACCGTTATTCCCTTTGGACCTGAATCTGAAACCCAACAGTCCATTCACATTTCTTCATTCCTCACATAGCTTATAGGCAAAGGAATTTTTTAGAAAGGAGCACCGTGATGACCTCTTCTGAAAAAAATAATAATCGGAATCGAATAGAACCCTTTTCCCATTTCATTAACAAAATGGATCGGCTGTTTTCCGAAAGGCCTCCTAAAGGCATGTTGAAATCTCTTGACGATTTCTTCGGTTCGGCGAAAGAACGCAGCTTTCCGGTTGATATTCACGAAACGCATTCAGAATATACCCTTACTGCCACCTTGCCCGGAATTCCACGCAGCCAAATATCAATTGATGTACTGGCCCATGCCGTAACCATATCTGCAAAGCATGTAGATAGAAAGCATAAAAATCAAGGATTGTTCCAAAAGGAAGTTTCAGCCGGTACTTTTTCAAGAACCATTTCCTTTCCAAAACCGATTGATGAAGCAAATGTGACCGCTCGACATCGCGATGGCATCCTCACGCTTCACCTACCCAAAATCAGGGGGAATCGGATTGAAATCCATTAGGCATGAATAAAAGCAGACTTAAAAAAGTGGCTGGTCACTTGTAAGTCTGCTTTTTTCTTTTATTCACCATCTATGCTTTGAAGAAGCCCCCTACTCCTTTGACCATTGAAGATACTTGGGAAACTGTATTCATCATTTGTCCAGCTGTATTCATCATCTTCGTTATATCCATGGAGCCATCTTGTGTTTTAAATTGATTCATGACCGATTTGAAACCCGATGGCTGGGGTTTTTGCATGAACTGCTGCTTTGGATATGGATTATGAGCCTGCTGCTGACTTTGCGGAGGTCTTTTAGCTGGCTGTAACGGATTTGCGAACGGACTAAAAGCTTGCGGGTGAAGATTGGACTGGATTGGCTGCATTTGTGTCATTGGCTGCATTTGTGCCATTGGCTGCATTTGTACCATTGGCTGCATTTGTACCATTGGCTGCATAACACTGTTGCCCGGATAAGCTCCCACAGGCATCGCCTGCTGCGGGATTGGTTGAAATGGGTGATATGCTGCCTGCTGATAAGGATCATGATATGGCGTCACATAGCCCCCTGTATCCTGGTGATGATATGGATACATAAATGGTTGTTCAAGATTATGATCATTTGGCGGAGGATACGGCATTGGCTGTTGGTATCCTCCCCAATTTTCCGGCATTGATTGAGGAAACTGTCCTTGATTTGGGGAGATTTGGTTATAACCGGATCTCATCATGTCAATGAGCCCTCCTCTTTTTCATTACATGGTTCTGATAATATATGAAAAAAGAAGGAATAAAGTGTAGGTGTTTTTATGATAAAATCCGATCGATTTCCGTTTTTACATTATTAAGGATGAATTCGATCGACTGGACATGGCTTTTAAATCGCTTATAACTTGTTTTAGGAAAAAATGCCTGAACGGCCACATCAGAAAGGTTATGGGCGGTTTGTTCGATTTGCTCGGGGAAAAGATGCCTAAATTCGGTTTCTTTCATCCACTCCTTCATTCCGGTTTCCCATTCGATGCATACGGTCATGACCTGATCTGCAAACGGCTTTACTTCCGAAAAGAAATCCTTTTCCTTTCCTTCCAGGCGTACACCCTCATAAATATCATCTGCCTGGTCCGTATATTTAATCAATTGTTCTGTTAATAGCTGCAGTTTTTCTTTTTGCACAATATATTCCTCCGTACGTTTGTTTCCCTTAGTATAATCCAGTTCTTCATAAAATGAAATTCCTGCGGATTATACGTGCAATTCAGTGAAAACCTTGTGTTTTATAATTGTTTTTTCCGGAACAATGGAAAAGGAGTGGTTCACACCTTCAGCATTCACCCAATAATCCTCGGCTTTCTCAATGGCTTCCTGGGCTTCATTAACTAATGTATATTGTTCCGCCCATAGTTTACACCGCACTGTATTTACAGTTTCCCCATATGAAATTTCCAAACGATCCAGGCTGGTACTGATCTCAGCTATCATCCTTAATATCTCTTCTGTTGCGACACTTTTATTGACCATGCTGATCCCTCCCATTCTTTACCTGTACTATTCTTTTTTTTATCTGAAAGCCCTTCATGACTGACAAAACTAGAAGCGAATCGGCAAAGAAAGTGCAATTCACTTAATTTATTATGCCCTTCGACAACAATGGCAGAATGAAGAATGAAGTTTTAAACAAGAATACAGACAGGAGGTGATTTTATGCAGTCGAATGAAAGCAGACAGCAGAAAAACGAAAAACGACAAAAGCCGCCCACTAAAAAGGCAGGAACGGGAAACCCGAAACTTAGTGGAGAAAACCGCCCCTCTACGTAAGTAATAAATACTGAACGATAAACAGGGAAGGCTTTATCGACGTCTTCCCTGTTTCCTATTATAAAATCCAATTTTTGATTATTGCTGCCGTGTGCAGCTGTTTTTGTTTATGATCATACCATTCCGTCAAATGCGGGTCTTCTTCCCATTTGGGTTCAATGAACCATTTTTTTTTAACCTTTTTTTTCATATCCCATTGCTCTGTCTCCCCTGCTTGATGATGAATCAATGGATATACTCCTCTCAGCATCGGGGTTTCATGGTACCTAGGCTTTTTTCGATATTGTTCATAATCATATCTGGCACCCGTTGGTTCAGTCCTGCAGGAGAATTCATAAAATAGTGGAAATAAATCTTCAGAAAATAAAAGCCCAGCCAACCTTTTCCCCAATTCAATCCTTTTATCGATATTTCTAAAATGCGAAACGGACGAGCCATACAGTTCTCCATTGCAAGTAGGAAATAGAACGGTGCTAAAATGCATCCAGTCCTGCAGGAAAAATAGCAGAGAATGAAAAACGAAGGATTGCTTTTTAATAACCGGTTCTTCAATGATGTTTTGTTCATTTATGATAAGCGCATTGACTAATTTTTCACGATTTCCATGTTTCCAAAAGGAATACCATTCGTTCTTCATGAATTTGGTAATAAAAAAATACTGACATAAGTGAAACAATGGACGTCCATATTTCGTCGAATAATGATAGAGAAGTAATTGCGGATATGCATCTTGGAATATTCTCCAGTTGGCTTCTTCATACGTTAGGAATAATTGACGCCTGTATTTAAGGCCAAGTAAATTGGAAAACCAAATCCCTTCAAGATCACACATATTCCAGCCTGCATTCCTGGAAACCATCCCGGCTAAAAATGACCATTGTATTTCTGGATGGATTCTGAAAAATTGTTCATATGCTTTCGTTCTTGATATATTATCCCTATTCCCTTTAGCGGTTTGGGCTTTTATGGAATGGAGCAATTGCTTTTCCGTCTTTAACATTCGCATCTATGTGTCCAGCCTTTCTATAGCGATGAATTGTGACATATAGTTGTACATAAATCCTATCGTTCTAAGAAACAATTCTTTTTATTCACATATTGGATTCTTTTTTTGCTAATATAGATAAGTGAAAAAAAGGAGGGGTAAAAGTGGCATTTCATTATCCCAACGGACGAAGATTTGTACCGCAGGCTATGGAAGAAAAGAAAAGCCCACTAAAAAAAAACAGTTACAGCAACCGGGGAAAAACATTGGAAGACGATTTGAACGAAACCAATCAGTATTATTTAGCACACGGCATTGCCGTCATCCATAAAAAACCGACACCCATTCAAATTGTCGATGTCCACTATCCGAAAAGAAGTGCTGCAGTCATTAAAGAAGCTTATTTCAAACAAGCATCGACCACCGATTATAATGGTGTTTATAAAGGAAAGTACATTGATTTTGAGGCAAAGGAAACGAAAAACAGCAGTTCGTTCCCTCTGAAGAATTTTCATGACCATCAAATTGAACATATGAAGCATATCGTTCAGCATGACGGAATTGCGTTTGTCATCATCCGGTTTTCCGCAATGGATGATATATATTTAATGAGTTCCGAACAACTGAGTTTTTATTGGAAGAGAATGAAAGACGGCGGACGCAAATCTATAACTCTTCAAGAGGTTGAAAGCAGTTCACGAAAGATTACTCTTGGCTTTCAACCGAGAATTGACTATATTAAAGTAGTAGATTCGCTCATCTCAGAAAATTTTTAGTTTTTTAGAAAGGCAGGTTAGCTGTAATGGCTGAAAAATATAATACTAGAGAAGAACGCCGAAAGCAGGGGCAGACACAAAAAAAGGGACAGAATAAAAGTCCTCAAAAGCCAACCAATATGCTTAAGCGGATTTTCCTTATACTTGTTACAATCGGAATAATAGGCCTGGTTGCCGGAGGAGCTGCAATGGCTTACTTTATAAGCGACGCTCCAGAACTTGACGAAAAGCTTTTGAAAGATCCTGTCACATCCAAGATTCTCGATGAAAATGGTAAATTACTTGCTGAAATCGGAAAGGAAAACCGGGATTATGTAAATTATGAAGACATACCCGATCTTGTCGAAGAAGCTTTCCTGGCAACGGAAGATTCCCGCTTTTATGAGCATCACGGGGTCGATTTCTTACGTCTGGGCAGTGCCGTCATAGCCAACTTCAAAAATGGATTCGGCTCAGAGGGTGCAAGTACATTGACCCAGCAGGTCATCAAGCGTTCTTATTTAACGCCTGATAAGACCATTAAAAGGAAAGTCCAGGAAATGTGGCTATCCATACAGCTTGAAAGAAAGTATACAAAAGAAGAAATTTTCGAAATGTATGTGAATAAGATTTTCTTTGCAAACCGTGCCAACGGTATCTTAACTGCATCGCAAACTTATTATGGAAAAGATCTTAGCGAATTGAAATTGAACGAAGCGGCCATGCTTGTAGGATTACCGCAAAGCCCAAGCAGGTATGACCCGTATAAATACCCTGAACGTGCGAAAGAACGCCGTGATATTGTCCTGCACTTAATGAATAAACATGGTTATATCACCGAAACGGAAATGAAAAATGCACAAAGCATCGATATAACAGAAGGACTTCAAGAAATCGATAAGAGCCAAATCGATACGACCGCATACGATGCATTCATCGATTTGGTAATTGAGGAAGTCGGGGATATGGGTGACTATAACGTCTTTACCGATGGTTTGGAAATCCAGACGACCATTGATAAAGATGCCCAGGAATATGTCTATAACATGTTGAACAGTGATGAAATCATCAATTATCCAAGTAAAGATCTACAAGCAGGAGTCACATTACTCGATACAGAAACTGGTGAAATTAAAGCAGTGGGCGGCGGCAGGAACACGACAGTTAAACGCGGCTGGAATTATGCAACGGATGCCAAGCGATCACCTGGTTCGACCATTAAGCCGATTCTGGATTATGGTCCTGCCGTGGAATATTTAAATTGGTCCACTTACCATCAAATCAAAGATGAGGAATATAGATACAGTGATGGAACACCGCTTAAAAATGCTTCAGGACGACATTATGGTACTGTAACGACTCGTGAAGCACTGGCACGGTCATTAAATATTCCTGCCTTAAAAACGCTTCAAGCAGTCGGATTGGACCGGGCACGTGATTTTGCCACTGACCTTGGGATTCCTTTTGACAAGGAAATTACCGAATCGGCAGCATTGGGCGGCGGTAAGGATGTTTCAACACTTGAACTTGCCGGTGCATACAGTTCATTCGGAAACAACGGTATCTATAATGAACCGCATAGTGTGAAAAAGATTGTTTTACGTGATAAAACAACCATCAAAAATAAGACTGAATCAAAACCGGTCATGAAAGATTCCACAGCTTTCATCGTGACGGACATGTTGAAAAGCGTCATGAAAGAACCTTATGGAACAGGAAGGTTAGCCAATATACCTAGTCTTCCAGTAGCCGGTAAAACGGGGTCGACCAATTTCACACCTGAGCAGCGTGCAGCGAACAACATCCCATCTTCCGGTGTAAAAGATAGCTGGATGGCAGGTTATACAACCAATTATACAGTCGCGGTTTGGGCTGGTTATGATAATGCATCTGGTGAGCAAATGGAATATCTGGGTGAATCATCTCAAAGAATCCCTAAATCCATCTTTAAGAATTTAATGGAACATATGGCTCAATCAAAAGAAACGAAAGACTTTGATCAACCTGACAGTGTTGTGAAGGTTGGAGTCATCAAAGGTTCGAATCCAGCTGTTAAAGCCAATGAATATACACCAAGCAGTAAAATCACTTATGAATATTATGTTAAAGGTCACGAGCCAACACAGGTGACGACAGAATATGAAAAAATCGACTCACCTGGCATTAGCGCTTCTTACAACCAGGAAAGCAATGAAATCAATTTATCATGGTCATATCCTAAAGGTAATGGGAATACCCAATTCGAGGTTAAGATGTCCGTTGACGGCGGCGCACAGAGCGTATTGAAAAAATCGA
The DNA here is from genome assembly GCF_001054655.1 of Bacillus sp. 220_BSPC. Lineage (NCBI taxonomy): Bacteria > Bacillati > Bacillota > Bacilli > Caryophanales > Bacillaceae > Bacillus > Bacillus sp. 220_BSPC. The sequence goes on along the minus strand of NZ_JVPL01000294.1, from coordinate 9,899 downwards.
AGGATACTAGTTTAACGATTCCTAATCCAACCCCTGGAAGTAAATATACTTTCTCAGTGGTAGCTCTAGTTGATAACCAACAAAGTGATCCTGCGAGTACATCTGTCAAAATACCTGCTGAAGCGGCAGTCCCTGAGGATACTGAGGACGAGGAGATTGAAGATCCGGCCGAAGGTGAGGATACGGAACAAGAAACTCCTGCTGAAGGCGAAGAAGATAAACAAGACGAAGACAAAAATAACAATGGCGAAAACGGCAATAAAGATAATAACGACAATAATGGCAATAACGACAATAATGACAATGGCAACAATGGTAATAATGGTAATAATGGAAATGGTAATGGAAATGGTAATGGCAACAACACGGATGACGGAAATGGCAATAATGGAGAGGATGTCGAGGGCGGGGATGATACCACTGACCCTGGAACGGTAGAAGAGGAAAAACCAGTCGAGACCCCTGATCCCGATCCTAATCCGGACCCAGATCCAAACCAAGATACCGAATAAATATATATGAAGATTGACCTAAAAAAACGTCTAAGCTTTTGGCTTAGACGTTTTTTTGGCTGTTCTTATTTTTGATCATGAACTTTACATATTGTTTTTCAAATTCTCGGAACAACTCACTGAGCTGTCTATAAGAATGAAAAAAAGCGGGTCTAGCAAGGATGAAAGAAAGCCTTTCATCCATGTTCACCGGAATATTGTTAAAGGATTGTATTTGGCACCGGATATCATTCAATGCCACTGGCTGCCCATGCATCCAGAAGACTGCGGTTAAAAATAAACCGATCCCCTGCTTCATGAGTCCCAAGGTCTGTCCCGATTTTCGCTCAGAAAATAGCAAACTGCATTCCGAATCAATTCCCTTCCATCTCTCCAGCAGTTCCTTTACATGCATTGCCCCCTTCGTCCAAGGAGCATACGCTTCTACATCATTATAATAAAGTAACTCGTATGGGAAAGACTCCAATGGAACCGTTTCACTCCAACCTGCATATCGTTCTTTTTCCAAGATGGTTTCCTTTTCAGGAAAAAACAAATGATGGACCAATTCTTCAGGGACTTTTAATGATATGGACTGCGTCAATTGGCTTCTTTCCTTTTCATTCTTTTTTTTCCTTCACGGCATAATTCTAGAAGCGGGCAGGTTTCACATCTTGGTGACTGGGCCTTGCAATGATAGCGTCCAAAGAATATCAGGCGGTGATGCGTAACGGACCACTCTTCCTTTGGTATCTTAGCCATCAACGTTTTCTCAACGTCGAGGACACTATCCTTCCAACGGCATAATCCCAGGCGCTTGGAAACACGCTCTACATGGGTATCCACAGCGATCGCCGGCACATCAAAAGCAACGGAAACGACTACATTCGCAGTCTTTCTGCCAACCCCAGGCAATTTAACAAGCTCATCACGATCTCTCGGAACTTCCTTACCGTATTCTTCGATCAGCATGCGCGACAGCTTTTGTATATTCTTAGCCTTGTTACGAAACAAACCGATTGAGCGAATGTCATTTTCCAACTCTTCAATCGGAACGCTTATGTAATCCTCAGGCGTTTTATATTTCTGAAATAAATCCTTCGTCACTTTATTGACTAATACATCCGTACACTGAGCTGACAGGGCAACAGCAACCACCAATTCAAATGGATTGGAGTGATTCAGCTCACAATGGGCATCCGGAAACATTTCACCCATCGTATCCAGACAATATCGAATTTGAGCTTTATTCAACATATTGGTTCTCCTTCAATTTACATTACTGCTCGAGCCAGTTATAGAAAGGCACATCTTTCAATGGTTGTGCAGTTTCCGTTTTTCGGTCCCTCTTTTGATGAACTCTAAATTTTTGTCCTTGCTCCCTTGCCTGTTCCAAGGTTTTAATTCCATTCTTTTTCCACTCGAATAAAATTCGATCAATGTATCGGAAATTCAATTTTCCGGAAATGACAGACTCCCTCAGAGCTGACTTAATGATTTCAGGTTGATGGTCATCCTCCATCCACATTGCCAATGTCTCACATTCAAAGGGAGATAAAGGGCGGCCGAACTCCTGTTCAAAAATCGTATAAAGGCTCTCCCCCGCTTTTTGGATTTCTGCAGACTCTGCCTGTTTCAAAGTTTTCAAGAAACAGTCCATCATTTTTTCATACAGTGGAGACAACGAATATTTTTCCTGTCCGATTTCTTGGCTCCCCTCAACCACCATTTCAACAAATCCCCTTTGGACCAAACGCTGGATCATGAATAGACATTCCGTTTCCTGCAATGTCATTCGGTCAGAAAGTTGGGATGGTGCAGGGAAATGATTACCTTTATCGATGAAGCTTTGCAATTGTAATAATAGGACCATTTCTTGTTCATTCAGTCCCATTGTACTATAGTTAGTCAACAAAAAGGATGGAATCGTTATCGTTCCTTCCTTAAACCACGCATATAAATGTTCTTTATTCATGTTTTTGGACACCTCTGGTTTAGTATAACATGAATACGGCTCATCGAATAAGTTTATAATTTTAACAAAAAACGGTTATCTGCCAATAGGCAAGATAACCGCTTCACTACGGAATCAAGGATATAATCGATTTAATAGACGTGGGAACGGGATGGTTTCACGGACATGCTCGACCCCACTGATCCATGCCACGGTGCGTTCCAATCCCAAACCGAAGCCTGAATGCGGCACAGAGCCATATTTTCTTAATTCCATATACCATTTGTAAGCATCTTCGCTCAAGCCATGCTCATTGATTCTCTGTTCAAGCAATTCCTGATCATGAATCCGTTCTGAACCGCCAATTATTTCTCCATATCCTTCCGGAGCGATCAAATCGGCACAAAGAACGACTTCTTCCCTGGCAGGATCTGGCTGCATATAGAAAGGTTTGATTTTGGTTGGGTAATGAGTTATGAAAACGGGCTTATCATAACTTTCCGCTATCGCAGTTTCATGCGGAGCTCCAAAATCATCACCCCATTGAATATCATCAAATCCTTGTTCATGAAGGAACTTAATGGCTTCATCATATGTAATGCGCGGGAAAGGAGCTTGGATTTGTTCAAGCTTCGATGTATCACGGCCCAGTGTATTCAACTCAAGCTCACAGTTTTTCAACACGGATTGGATGATGGAAGAAACGAATTTCTCCTGGACCTCCAGGTTTTCTTTAAATTCGATGAAAGCCATTTCTGGTTCAATCATCCAGAACTCGATTAAGTGTCGTCTTGTTTTGGATTTTTCCGCCCTGAAGGTTGGACCAAATGAAAATACCTTCCCAAGTGCCATGGCAGCCGCTTCCATATAGAGTTGACCACTTTGTGAAAGGTAAGCATCCTCATCAAAGTATTTAGTCGCGAACAATTCACTCGTTCCCTCTGGTGCGCTTCCCGTTAAAATTGGGGGATCCACTTTAACGAAGCCTTCTTCATTAAAGAATTCATATGTAGCACGGATTATTTCATTCCGAATTTTCATGACTGCATGCTGCCGTTTTGAACGCAGCCACAAATGGCGGTTATCCATTAAAAATTCAGGACCATGCGCTTTAGGTGTAATCGGATAATCCAATGATTCATGAATGATTTCAATATCTTTCACCTGTAATTCAAAACCGAACGGCGAGCGTTCATCCTTTTGAATGACACCTGTTACATACAAGGATGACTCTTGTGAAACCGATTTCGCACGAGCGAAAATCTCTTCACCCACTTCAGCTTTCACGACCACCCCTTGAATAAAACCAGAGCCATCACGTATTTGAAGGAAAGCAATTTTCCCACTGGAACGTTTGCTGGCAAGCCAGCCTCCAATGGTTACTTCTTGATCGACGAATTTGCTAGCATCTTTTATTGTAATTTTCACGGAATTTACCTCCAAAAATAACTTAACTTACTAATGAATTTACTCTACTTATTATACCCATAGCCCTGCTTACAAGCAAATAAATCAATTGAAGCGGGGGTTCCATGCCTTTTATATCATTCTTATTATGTTTTTTAGTGTATTCGCTAGATTGCATGGTAGTTTACCATTCACGAACACCCGCTCTTATTACAGTAAAATCATCTCGGTATATGTTATCGATGGACTTTTCCATTTCCTAAACAAATTAACGAATGGTAATCATTTTCGCCTTTAACAGGGTTTCAAATGATGCATATAATTGAAAAGCACTTTTAGGATTTCTTATTTGGCAGGAAAGCAGTTCTTCAAGTCTTTTGATCCGATAGCGTAAACCACTCATTGAAATGTTCAAATCTTTCATACTGCATTCAAGATTTCCACCGCATTGGAGAAATACGTAAAGCGTTTTCAATAATTCTTTCATTTTGGGGTCATCTTCCATCAATAAAGGACCCAGCATTTTCTCAGCTTTTTTCAGTACCGCCGGAGTACTCCCAGTATGCATTAAAATGGATAGCAGATCGACTTCTTCGAATTTGATAATATCCCGAGTTCCTTCATTCATATTCAAAGCGGTTAAAGCTTCTTGAAAAATCTCGTGAGCCCGTTCCAATTCATCACTTATTGTACCAAGTCCCACTTTAAAGTTATATCCGCTGAAAACCGTATATAAATGATCGATGCATTCCTTGGTTCGTAATGGGAATTCATTTCCTGGACTCAGCGGTATTAGCAATACGATATGACCATCCCTTAATGCTGTTAAGACGACTTGATTCCGCTTTTTAAAGAAACTATAAATCTCTTCGATGATTTTCTGCTGAATGAAATAGTCATTCTCTGTCCCCCGATTGGAGGAAAAACGATAGCCCAGCACCGCAATTGTGAAAGGATGATCCAATGAAACGTCTAAATACATACTTTTTTTGATTATTTCTTCTTTAGAAGCAAACTCTCCATTTAATATTTGTTCAAGGAATAAACCTTTTACCCTTTCAAGCGCTTCAAAACTGCTTTTCTCATTTAAGAGGAATAAGGAACCAGTCATGGACACCCTCTCAAGAATCATTCGATTGATTTCCAGGTTCGTTTTACCTTCAGCTCGATCAGCTTGCACAAAGGCACAATAGCCGTAAGTTTTATTTTGTAATGTAATGGGAGTATAAAGCAGTTCCATCCCATCTTTTACGATTCTTCCGGTCTCCAAAGTGACAGGTCCATCTTCCCTCATTAGTTTAAGCTGATTCCTGACATCCTCTGCCTTCCCTTTGTGAAAACCAGCATGATAAACTTGATTGTTATTGAAATTCTCCATCAACAAAGGTATTTTTGTTTTCTGATAAACCATCCTCACTATCGATTGAAGGCTTCTTCCGTTAATTAACTCTTCTGTCAGCAAATTATGAATATCCATCACTTTTGACAAACTATTGCGCTCCTCCAGCAGCTTTTCATATGTTACGGCAAGCTCTTGGACAATCGGTTTGGTTTTATAATATTTCAACTCATCCTGAATCTCCATGCCCCATAAATGTATCGATTTACCTTCGTATCTACACGCTGAATACCCTGCTCCCTTACAGTCGCTTTCCTTAAAAATCACTTCATGACCGCAGACCGTTGAATAAAATCCACTTGCATACCCCGTCAATGTATAACAGACTGGCTTTTCCGCGATTCCAGTCTGGGTGATATGTTCCTCTGCCTCATAGGAATTGACCCAAACCCCTTCCACCTTTACAGAGTGTACATCCGCATGACCATCCATCGATAATTCCAGTTTCGTCGTATTGACTTTTGTATAGCCTTGCATCATATGTAATATGGGGCCTTGCCTCAGTATCTCCTTAACCGTTGACAAATTCCCTTTTAGTGCTTTTTTAGCATCATTGACACCAATATTCCAGCCATATCGTATTAAAAAAGACTTCATTCTTTCAAATCCAATATTCTCGATCAGGTCCTTTCTTAAGGTACCGAAAATTGAAGAGGAGGTCAGGATCATCCTCTCATCATTTAAATGAATTTCACCATCATCATTCTTAAGATTCAAAAGATTCGTCATGATTCCCCCGGCTTTCCTTTTACATAATATTATACTTTTTCCACACCTTACCTATCAAGATAAATGTAAACGCATTCATATCATGCCGTGGGGAAAAACCGGTGGGAGTCGATACATACCATTCTTTACACGTTTTCTTAAACAGTTTAATTCATCCGGAGCTGAATCAAATCATTAATGTCTTCATCTTCATTTATCCACTTATCATTTGTCCAGCCATGAAGGTCATAATCGTCCATTGCCAAGTCCACAAAAGCTTTGAATTTATCCGATTGTCCATTTAAATCAGCCATTTTCATGGTTTCAAGCCTAATATTTTCATGGTTACCCGCATAATTGATTTCATATAACTCATTTCTGCCGCCAAATTCCGTTCCGATGGAATCCCAGATAAGTTTCATCAGTTTTACCCTTTCCACTGCCGAAACCGCACCTGAACCCTTATAATATTTATCGAGATATGGACGGACCTCAGGGTTTAAAAAATCCTTGGAGCTTGATGGGAGTTGAATGAGATTACCTGCTACAACCTGTTCAAATATCTGTTTCACCTTCGGCCAAACCATAGGTGCGAACACCCTATAAGCAGTTGCATATGTGCTATTGGGGAGAACAGTGCCATTCGGCCCTTCCATCGGATCTGTAGCCATCGCTGTCGAGATTGCCCAAAACATATTCCTGTAAGCAAGCACTTCCCCGATATTGGCTTGAACTCCCCTGAATTGATTCGTTCCTGCCATTTCCGTAGCCTTCATCAGAAGCCCAGCCATAAAGTCCAATTTCACTGCATAGCGTGTGCAGCCATGAAATGTATATCGATTCATCCACCCAGTCTTGGATCTAAATCCATTTGCAATTTCCACATTATTATAGGCGAATACATTCTCCCATGGCACGAATACATGATCAAGGACGATGACTGCGTCATTTTCGTCGAACCGACTAGAAAGCGGGTAATCGAAAGGAGTGCCTGTCTTGGCAGCCGTTTCTTCAAAAGACTGTCTGCTGATCATTTTTAATCCCGGCGCATTCATCGGCACAAAGAAAATCAATGCATGGCTCCTATCTCCTTCCCCAAGATCGACAGGAGAATAATTAGCGACAAAATTATAATTCGTAAGTGCTGCAGAAGTTCCAACCATTTTGGCTCCGCTTACGATTATTCCATCATCCCGCTCTTCCACGGTACGTACAAATACCTCTTTATTTTCATGTAGCGGTTTATTCCTGTCCATTGCCGGATTTATAATTGTATGGTTACAGAAGGGAACGTCCCTTGTGGTTTTTTCATACCATCTTTTCGCATTATCTTCAAATCCCTTATAAAAATCGCTATAAGGTCCCAATGATCCTGTAAATGCAGCTTTGTAATCAGGGGTACGACCCATGAAACCATAGCTCAACTTTGACCATTGTGCTATGGCATCCCTTGCTTCAAGTAGCTCTGTTGCGTTCTTTGAGGCCTTGAAGAACTTATGGGTAGTATGGCCTTCATCTGTCTTAGCCGTTAAAATCCGTGCAGTATCCGGATCATGTAGAGCATCATATAGCTGCGCAATTGACCTGGCAGAATTGCGATATGCTGGGTGTGTCGTCACATCATCTACCTTATCACCGTTCAAGAATACCGTTCGTCCATCTCGTAAACTTTCTAAATACTCTTTGCCATTCATCATCGGAACATCCCCCATTCACAATCTTTCAATTGAATTCCTAGCTTCATACTAACTAAATGTTCCAGGCATTTTTCTGTTGAAACCCATCTTTTTTCTAACATTTTTTGTCTAATTATACTGAATAATCTAAATATGTTGAACTTAAACAAAAAATCATATACGATATCATATATGATTAATCATAAAATCAAGGGGTGAGTGTCCATGGCAAAAGCAAGAGTGAAACTTCAAAAGTCAGATTATTCAGAAGAAGTGGAAATACTGTCGAACCGCTATATATTATTGAACGGTTTTAAGTATGAGGTATCACGAATCAAGTTGGATAACCCTATTTCAGGAACGGTATATGGAACATTATTAAACTATAAAGGGTCATTGGAAGCATTGAAGGGGAAGATCGACCATCCGCCTTATAATGAACCTCCTAAAGGGCCGATCCTTTATATTAAACCTAGAAACACGTTTTCTTCTTATTCCAATCCAGTTCCCCTTCCAACCGGCATACCTGAATTGGAAATCGGAGCAGCACTTGGAGTAGTGATCAGTAAAACGGCCACAAGAGTCAAGAAAGAACATGCATCGGATTATATAGAAGGTTTTACGATCGCCAATGATATTAGCATTCCTCACGAAAGCGTTTTCCGTCCTGCTATCCGCCATAAAGCCCGTGATGGATTTTGCCCGATCGGTCCATGGGTCGTATCCAAGGAATCCATCTCCAACCCCGATTCTTTAGGACTTCGTGTATATATTAATGGAGAGCTAAGGCAAGAAAATTCAACTTCAAATCTAATTCGCTCCATCCCCCGGCTTATTGAGGATGTAACGGACTTCATGACCTTGAGTACGGGTGACGTCCTTCTAGTTGGTGTTCCTGAGAATGCACCGCTGGCCAAAGCCAATGATCAAGTCAGGATAGAAATAGACGAAATCGGTTATTTGGAAAATACGATCATTTCCGAGGAAAAATTATCACTGGAGGGGATTTTATGAAGAGAGCACGTGTAGCCTATGCAGGTGCCATACATCCAGCAAGTGAATATCATGGCCAGCTCCAATTGGCGGATGGCCGGATTGTCAATGAGCAGGACGTTGTCTGGCTTCCCCCGGTGGAACCACGAACTGTCTTCGCGCTTGGTTTGAATTATGCAGACCATGCGAAGGAACTAGCTTTTAAATCCCCGGAAGAACCCCTTGCGTTCTTAAAAGGTCCCAATACATTCATCGGCCACCGGGGACAGACAAGGCGGCCTGCTGATGCAGCTTATATGCATTATGAATGTGAACTGGCAGTGATCATCGGTAAAAAGGCGAAGAACATAAAAAAGGAAGAAGCCTTTAATTATGTAAGTGGATATACGATTGCAAATGATTATGCAATACGGGATTATCTGGAGAACTACTACCGGCCAAATCTAAAGGTCAAAAATCGCGATACCTGCACCCCCATTGGTCCCTGGCTCGTCGATGCCGAAGATATTCCAGATCCTTCGAATCTTGCCATCAAAACTTACGTCAACGGAAAATTGACTCAGCAAGGCAACACGAAAGACATGATTTTCGGCATTGCTGATTTAATTGAATATTTCAGCAGCTTCATGACATTGAGTCCAAACGATATCATATTGACAGGCACACCTGAAGGCTTGGCGGATACTGCTGTAGGCGATGAAATCATCACTGAAATTGAAGGTATCGGAAAACTCGTTAGCACAATAGTCGGGGACGATGTATTTACTGAAAACGGGGATCGGCCTCATCTAAAAATCCACAAATAATGGAAGGGACTGATCATATGCCTCATATAATTATTGAATATACGGATAATATCAAAGATGAAATCCAGATTGACGGGTTATTAAGAAAGGTGAATGATGTACTGATATCCTATCCCTCCATTTTTCCAATTGGCGGGATTCGATCCCGGGCGATTGAATTGAAGCATTATCTTGTTGCCGATGGTACAGAGGATGATGCTTTTGTTCATGCCATACTAAAAATTGGCGCTGGACGCCAGGACAGTGATAAAACAAAAGTATGTGACCACCTTTTCGAAACGTTGGAGTCCCATTTGGCATCCCTCTTTTCAAAAAGATATCTTGCCCTCTCCATGGAACTTACGGAATTCAGTGATTTTGGCACATATAAAAAGAATAATATCCATAATCGATATAATAAATGAACAATATTTCATATTTCAGACTGTAGACAAACTCGATGAAAATCGAGTTTGTCTATTTTTA
>NZ_JVPL01000293.1:0-18422 GCF_001054655.1 Bacillus sp. 220_BSPC | reverse complement strand
CGTAGAGCCCCAATCTCTAAACTTTAGGTGAAAATTCAAAGGGAATTTCAGGGGTTCAGAATTTTTTAATTCCGAACCCCTTTTGTCTACAAACTGAATCGGGCTTCTTTTTAAGAGCCCGATTTTTTTATTTAACATCAATAAGTCCATTTTTTAAGGAATTCTTTCGTACATTGCCTGCCTTTATTGATCAATTCACCCTTTTTTTCATCATCCAGATTAAAATCCATTGCAGAAATTCCCTTCATCGGGATGAATACAATATTATGGACGTGTTTCTTGGAAATATACCGTGCATCATGGGCATCCTTCATCGTTTTGAATAGTGCGGAGAACAATTCGACCGCATTATCCACCTCATGCGGTTTCCATATCTCATCGACGCTTAACCGCAAGCCTATGACCGGTCTTTCCTTTCTAACATGATCTGAATTGAATAACCACATTGGAAAATTGCTTAACACACCTCCATCAACAAAAAGGAACTTGCTTTTTCCGACATTAAGTTTGACTGGCTCAAAGAAATAAGGAATGCTGCAACTCATTCTTACTGCCTTTGCCACTGGAAAAGCACTCGGGTCTATTCCATAATTAGGCAAATCATCAGGCAGTACGACCAATTTCCCATTTGAAATGTCAGAGGTTATGATACGGAGTGATTTCGGCCGAACATCCTTAAAGGTGACTACATTCCTTTCGGCAAGTTTACCGGCGACCCATGCTTCCAAGGCGTTGCCTTTATAAAGGCCCAGTTTCCAGTATAAAAGAAGCCATTTAGCAAATGGGATAGGCAAAAGACCACGCCTTTTATCCAGCAGGCCGCTTAAATCTATATCAAGAAAAAACTTTTCCATTTCTTTTCCCGTGTACCCAGCCGCTACGAATGCTGCAATTATGGATCCTGCACTCGTACCTGCTGTTCGATGGAATACAAATCCCTTTTCTTCTAATTCCTGCAGGGCTCCCACTAAACCATAGCCTTTAATCCCGCCTCCGGAAAAAACGCCGTCAATAATCATAGCTGCCCTCCCCTAATCCGGTCTTTACATTTCTAAGCAGGATTAGAGCGATTTATGACAGTTTTAAAAAGAAAATGGCCTTGATTCAGGTAAAATACTGAATTTCCGCTTTCGGGAAGAATTCCGCTATATACCCACGAATGGTCGTTTCCAGTTCTGCCGCTTCCTCGTTTTGATAAACATATTTACCAATTCCATATCGGCCCCATTTATATTTACGCTTCGTTTCGTCCAGTTCCAATTTTGTTTTCGGATAGTTTTTTTGAATCACTTTTTTTGCTGGACCAGTGAACCGATGCTGGATTAATTCGAAAGTCAAGTCAGGAATATCCACCCCTTTTAAGGCCTCACTCAACCGTTCGAATAATTCATGGTATCCCTCCTTCCATGCTTCATGACGGTATATTGGAGCTACGATAAAACCCAGGGGATATCCGGCACCTGCCACTTTACGTGCCGCTTCCATCCGTTCTTCGAAGCTCGAAGTCCCGGGTTCGAAATTCTTTATCACATAACGTGAATTTATACTGAAGCGAAATCTCGTTTTTCCATTATGTTCAGCATCCAACAGATGATCGACATGATGGAATTTAGTGACGAACCTAAGAACCCCATATTCACTTTTCCCAAAATACTCTATGGCCCTTTTTAACGAATGTGTCAAATGATCAATTCCGACGATATCCGATGTACAGGCTGCCTCAAAACGGGTAATTTCAGGCTTTCTCTCATTTATATATTTTTCGGCTGCCTCGAAAATCTCGTCAAGATTAACATATGTCCGAATATATGGCTTTGATCCGAGTGTCGTCTGTAAATAACAATAGTGACAATGCCCCATGCACCCTGTAGCAAGAGGGATGGCATATTCAGCAGATGGCTTTGAAGAATCGAATTTCAATGTTTTTCTGATTCCTACCACGAGTGTCGATTTGGCGACACGATATTTTTGCAGATCATTTTCTCCAGGAAGATCCCTAATTTGGTTATGCGATGTGGTCTCACGGATTTCAATGTTCAAATCTTCGAATTTCTTCTTCAATTCCCGGCCAAGCGGGTATTCCAATGCCCTCGGCTCGATATATACTAACTGTGGCATAAATGGTTTCATTTCGATCTCCATTCTTTTTTCGATTTGTTCATACTTTCAATCGAACTACACAATCTAATTCATAAGGATAGTTTTTCTTTATTCTTTTATCCTCATGATTGTTTTTACTTGGAAATTCAAAATGAAGGAGATGCGATATGGCTAATAAACGAGACTTCTTGACAAATGGAATGGGAAAACAAACGATCACCGTTCAAACAGATAATAAATTTCCAAATCCGAGGAATATACCGGGAGACTCGGTCGATGAATTTTCGGTATTGAAAGATGGCAACCAATATCTAGCCGAAAAGGAAATAGGGCAGCAAAATGAAAATGGTTGATTGAACGTGAAAAGAAGACCGAATTTACGATGATTCGGTCTTCTTTATTGGTATTTAATTGAACAGACTGTCACTGCCCTGGATTAATGACTCTAAAAAAAAAGCCGTTAAGATAGCTTTGCAGCATACTTAACGACTTCCTTTGCATCAGCTTATAGCCCGCATTTCAATTGCGCTCCGCAATTCGTGCACGTATTGCATCCGCCCATTTCCTGAACTTCACCCTTACGGCATACGGGGCAAGTGTTGCCCACTTCCGAACCAATTGTAACATTCGTCGAACGCAGCTCATTTATCGTATCGACCAATACAACTTTTTTCTTTTCTTCCACATCTGTCAATTCATCCATTTCAAGCTGCTCGTCCATTTGGTTTTCTTCCGCTTTGAGCGTAAGGACCTGACTGTCACGGCTGCCATCCACATATACCGTTCCGCCTTTTGCTCCGCCTTTGTATAGACGTTCATATACCTTTTCAACTTGTTCGACAGTATATCCTTTTGGAGCATTGACCGTCTTGCTGATCGAGCTGTCAATCCAGCGTTGAATGATGCATTGAACATCAGCATGTGCTTCTGGAGCTAATTCCATAGCGGAAATGAACCATTTTGGAAGCTCTTCTGTATCGGCTTCTGGATGGCGATCCAAGTATTCCTGTACAATGTCAGCCTTAACTTCAATGAATTTACCAAGACGGCCGCTGCGGAAATAAGTGAAGGAGAAATACGGTTCAAGACCTGTTGATACCCCAACCATCGTTCCTGTACTTCCCGTAGGAGCCACTGTCAATAAATGAGAGTTACGGATACCATGTGCAGCAACACTTTCCCTGATATCTTCCGGCATTTTTTCCATAAATCCGGTTTGTGTGAAACGTGTTCTAAGCTCATTGGTTTCTTTGTCCGTTGACCCGATCAGGAACGGGAAACTGCCTTTTTCTTTAGCAAGTTCCACTGAAGCCCTGTAAGCTGTGGTCGCAATCGTTTCAAACACCTTGTCAACCAGGATATTTCCTTCTTCAGAGCCATATTCCGTTTCACAGTAGATCAACAGGTCATGCAGACCCATTACACCAAGTCCAACCCGTCGCTCGCCCAGTGCTTGTTTTTTGTTTTCATCCAAGAAATAAGGAGTTGCGTCAATGACATTGTCCTGCATGCGCACACCGACTTCAACTGTCTGCTTAAGTTTCTCGAAATTAACCGTTTTGCTTTCTTTATCAGCCATTTCAGCCAGATTGACAGCCGCAAGGTTACATACTGAATATGGGGCCAATGGCTGTTCTCCACAAGGGTTCGTGGCTACGACCTGTTGACCGTATGCTTTGGCATTCGTCATTTCATTAGCATTATCGATAAAGAAAATACCTGGTTCAGCAGAATATGTTGCACAAATGTTTATTAAGTTCCAAAGCTCTTTAGCCCGAATTTTACGGTAAACACGGACTTTATGACCCATTTTCTCCCATTCGCGAACATCACCGACATTATGCCATTCTTCATTGTAAATGGCCATTTCTTCGGCATTATAGCTTTCAACATCAGGAAAACGCAATTCATATTCCGCATCTTGTTCAGCCGCTTCCATAAATTCCTTAGTCAGGCAAATAGAGATATTGGCTCCAGTCAGGAAATCCGAATTATGAACACTGTACGTTCCGCCTGTACGGATCTTTTCCTCTGCATCCCTAATGATTTTCTCGCTGAACCCGCCTTGGCCAGGAATCTCCTTATAATTGATGATCCCTTGATACATAGCCGTTTCCTGTTCCGTGTGCGGCGTGAATTTCAATTTATCCGTCGCATATTTCTTGATGGCTTCATCTTTAGTGTTTTCCACTAGGTAACGCAAGATCCTTGGATTTTGCATTTTGGAAATGATGAACTCTGCAATATCGGGATGCCAATCAGCAAGCATGATCATTTGCGCGCCTCGTCTGCTGCCGCCCTGTTCAACAAGATGCGTCAGTTTTGCAATATCGTCAAGCCATGACACTGAACCCGAGGATTTTCCATTTACCCCTTTTGCCAGAGTGTTTCTTGGACGCAGTGTCGATCCGTTCGTACCCACTCCGCCGCCGCGGCTCATGATTTCCATCACTTGTTTCCTGTGTTCTGAAATACCTTCACGTGAATCCGGTACGAATGGCATTACATAGCAGTTGAAATAAGTAACATCCGTATTGGAACCTGCACCGTATAATACTCGGCCTGCCGGGACGAAATTAAGGTTCTTTAATTCTTCATAGAATTTATTGAACCATTCCGTTCTTTTTTCTTCCGTGGTTTCCACTGATGCCAATCCCGTTGCATTACGTTTCGCAATTTGTTCATAGTATATTTCAAGCGGCTTTTCGATTATATCCAACGGACGGTTTACAATTCCCGTCTCGACTTCTTCCGGATTATCCAATACGCCACGGAATTCTTCATCCACCAATACCTTGGCTTTTTTGGTTTCCCAATCAATTTCAACGATGTAACCGAGACCCCTTGCCGGGAATTTCGGATCTTCCTTAATCGTCAACACGACGAAATCGCCTGCCGAGAGTGTGATTTTTTCAGTATCCTTAAAAGAATAGCGGTCAAGCATGACTAGACGGGACACTCCCTTATGCGCCATTTTCATATCAGCAGTTACAGGGTGAACCTGGGGAAATAAAGAAATATCCTTATTCAACCTTTCTAGATCAACCTTTAAAGCTTCTTTTATTACAACCGACATAATTCCCTCTCCTTTATATGTTTCATGATCCGTTCTTGCTGCCGCAAAAATCCTTATGTAGCCTTACATGTCCGTTTCGCTTAACAAGTACCCTAAATCTATCATAGCGAAACTCAAAAATCAACATATAGTGTCGCATTAAATATTTCAACTACTATATATTGTGTTTGTTTTGAATAACTTTTAATTTTGTCAAACGTTAAATCAATTAATATAGTTAGCAAAAGGGAGGAAAATGTCGATTTACAATAATTTTTCATCAGATTTCAATTAATTTGGACCTTGCTTTTTCCCCATCCCTTTTAGGGCTTATCCCTGCAAGGGATGTGTTATTCGGTCAAACAAATCTGAAAAAACTTTTTATTATCCACTCTAATTATGCTTCCTCTATCTCATGAAATTCCATTCATCGCTTTCGTATTTGCTTTCTGCAATGGCCTTCACTTCCAGCAATTGCTTTTCGGTGAGGACATATGGCTCTAAATCGACCGAAAGTCCTTCGGCAAAACCTTTTTCGAAAGCTTCTTTCGCTTCAGGGATGGTTATCTTTCTCCCGGCAATGTCATTCATGGCCACAGCTTTGTTTTTTAAGTTTTTTTGCATTCTCTCTTTAACCCTGTCATTTGAGAATTTAAATACGCTAAAGAGCTTATCATCATCAAGCTCAAGCAAAATGGACCCGTGCTGAAGGATGACGCCTTTTTGCCTGGTTTGAGCGCTGCCAGCGACCTTCCTGCCCTCAACGACCAGTTCATACCAGCTAGGTGCATCAAAGCAGACGGAAGACCTGGGCGATTTTAAAGCCGCTTTTTCCTGTTCGCTTCGAGGCACGGCAAAATAAGCATCCAATCCAAGATTCCTGAACCCCATCAATATACCTTCAGAAATGACACGATAAGCTTCAGTAACGGTGGTTGGCATTCCCGGATAGGATTCTGGAACGATTACACTATAAGTCAATTCATGTTCGTGCAGTACCGCTCGTCCCCCTGTCGGCCTGCGAACAAAACCAAGGCCCTGCCTTTTGACCTCTTCCAGATCGATCTCCGCTTCTGCCTTTTGAAAATAACCGATCGACAATGTCGCTGGATCCCAGCCGTAAAAGCGTATGATCGGCGGAATTTCCCCTTTGCTTTGCCAGTTTAACAGGGCTTCGTCCAGCGCCATATTAAAAGCCGGTGAACAATACCCCGAATCTATAAAACCCCATTTTTCTTTAGTCATCCTTACCCCTCGTTTCGATAGACGTTTTTCAATCCCCCACAAAAAACTCACATGTAGTAGTTTAACAGACTTTAACACTCTAAAAAAGAAAGTGCTATCAAGTCATGAAGAATTTGATGAAAATACTTTTTGATTATTGGGTAAAGCAATTATATAATAAAGATTGTCTGTATTCGTTAAGGTAGAAGGGAGTTTTTATGTTTGGAAATATTATATACACTGCTCATCATCCTAGGAGTGGTTATTGCGTATTCACTTTTTAATTGGTACCGCCAGCGTAAAATCGTTAAAACACTAACACAGGACGAATTTATCGCCAACTACAGAAAAGTGCAGCTAATCGATGTGCGGGAACCGAATGATTTCGAAAATGGTCATATCTTAGGCGCAAGAAACATCCCTATGACTCAAATGAAAACCCGCTTGGTCGAAATTAGGCCGGACAAGCCTGTATATTTGTATGCTCAAAGCGAAATCATCAGCGGCAGAGCTGCAGCCATGCTATACAAAAAGGGCTACAGGGAACTTTTTCACTTAAAGGGCGGTTTCAAGATGTGGACCGGGAAAATCAAAGCAAAGAAATAAGACCCCATCTCGGCATGGGCTCTTTTTAATTCCATAGCTCAAGTAAAAGAAAGTCAACTGTTGGACTTTAATGGAATCTTACATAAACATGAAAAATCCCCGCCGGAAGGCAGGGATTTTTTTCGTGTAAGCTACTAATCTAGGCTTGATAACGCAAAACGGGTTTTCTGGCAGCAAGAGTTTCATCAAGCCGCTTTATAACGGTTGTATGCGGAGCTTCCTGAACGATTTCCGGAGTTTCTTCCGCTTCCTTGGCAATCTGGATCATCGCATCGATGAACGCATCCAGCGTTTCTTTTGACTCGGTTTCAGTCGGTTCTATCATCATTCCTTCTTCCACGTTCAACGGGAAGTAAATGGTTGGAGGATGATACCCGAAATCCAGCAATCTTTTAGCTATATCGAGAGTCCTTACCCCCAATTTCTTTTGCCGGCGTCCGCTTAATACGAATTCATGCTTACAATGACGATTATATGGTAAGTCAAAATAAGGTTCCAACTTGCGCATCATATAATTGGCATTGATGACCGCGTTCTCTGTGACGGCTTTAAGGCCATCAGGACCCATTGAACGGATGTACGTATATGCCCTCACGTTTATTCCGAAATTACCATAATATGGTTTTACCCTGCCGATGGATTGCGGACGATCATAATCAAGGACGAATTGCTCACCTTGCTTGACTATAAGAGGTTTAGGCAAGTAAGGAATCAAGTCGGACTTCACACCTACAGGACCAGAACCCGGGCCGCCGCCTCCATGCGGGCCTGTGAATGTTTTATGGAGATTTAAATGAACCACATCAAAGCCCATGTCACCCGGTCGTGCTTTTGATAGGACTGCATTCAGATTGGCTCCATCATAATAAAGCTTCCCACCTGAGTCATGGACAAGTTGTGCCATTTCCAAAATATTTTCTTCAAACAATCCCAATGTATTGGGGTTCGTCAGCATCAAGGCCGCCGTATCAGGTCCGACAACACGTTTTAAATCTTCAAGGTCGACTAACCCATTTTCATCGGACTTAACTGTAATCGTTTCTAGTCCGGCAACAGTGGCAGAGGCAGGATTCGTACCATGGGCCGAATCAGGTACAATCACTTTCGTCCGTTCTGTATCTCCATTCGCTTCGTGAAAAGCGCGAATCATCATCAATCCTGTCCATTCTCCGTGGGCACCTGCTGCAGGCTGTAATGTCACTTGGTCCATCCCGGTGATTTCCGTTAAGTGTTCCTGCAAATCAAATAATAGTCCCAATGCTCCTTGTACAGTAGCGGGATCTTGATATGGATGGATATGGGCAAAACCGTTGAAGCGTGCCACATTTTCATTTATTTTCGGATTATATTTCATGGTGCATGAACCCAGTGGATAAAAGCCCGAATCCACCCCATGATTCCGTTTGGAAAGTGCAGTATAGTGACGCATGATATCCAGTTCGGACACCTCAGGAAGCTTTGCCTCTTCTTCACGGATGTAGTCGGCAGGAAGAATTTCTTCGAGCGGAATAGTTGCAACATCCATTTCTGGCAGACTGTACCCGATCCGGCCGGAAGTACTGATTTCAAAAATGAGTGATTGATCTTGATTATTCATGTTGATCCCCCAATTCCTGCGCAAGTGCATCAATTTCTTCTTTTGTTCTTAGTTCAGTTACCGCAACCAGCATATGGTCTTTCAATTCAGGATAAACCGTACCTAAATCGAAGCCGCCGATCATCCCTTTTTCAAAAAGGTTTTTATTGATTTCTGAAAATGGAGCAGGCAGTTTAATGACAAATTCATTAAACGAAGGACCGTCGAATATCACTTCCACCCCTTTTGCCATAATTGCTTTTTTCGCATAATGTGCTTTTTGAATATTTTGCACGGCCATTTCTTTGACACCCTTTTTCCCAAGCGCGGTCATTGCAACAGAAGCTGCCAAGGCATTCAAAGCTTGATTGGAACATATGTTGGATGTGGCTTTGTCACGGCGAATGTGCTGTTCACGAGCTTGAAGCGTCAGTACAAACCCTCTTTTTCCATTCTCATCAACCGTCTGACCGACGAGTCTGCCCGGAACTTTCCGTACAAATTTATTGGTAACCGCAAAATATCCACAATGAGGTCCACCGAATGCCGCTGGAATGCCGAATGGCTGAGCATCCCCCGTTACGATATCTGCACCGAGTGCACCAGGGGATGTCAAAGCTCCCAATGCAAGCGGATTACTGGAAACGATAAACATGGACTTGACGCCATGAATGATTTCTTCCATTTCTTTCAATGGCTCGATCCGGCCAAAAAAGTTCGGATATTGCACGATCACTCCTGCAATGTCATCATTCGCCAATTCCCTTAAAGCAGCTAAGTCAGTCACACCGCCTTCATGAGGAATTTCGATCACTTCCACGCGTTGCCCTTTCGCATATGTCTTCACAACTTCTCTTGATTCAGGATGAACGGTTCCTGAAATGAGAATCTTCTTCCTCCTTGTCTGACCTGAAGCAAGCATCGCTGCTTCAGCCAGCGCCGTCCCGCCGTCATACATGGAGGAGTTAGCCACATCCATGCCCGTCAATTCACATATCATCGTTTGATATTCAAAGATTGCTTGAAGCTCGCCCTGTGAAATTTCAGGCTGATACGGTGTATAAGCCGTATAAAACTCAGAACGGGAAAGAACATGATCGACGATGACCGGGGCGTAATGGTCATAGACACCCGCACCAAGGAAGGAAGCATAATTTTTAAGGTCCGCATTCTTTGCAGCAAGCCTTGATAATTCTTTCATTAATGCAGGTTCCGATTTAGCAGGCTTGATATCGTATTCTCCTTGAAAACGAACGCTTTCAGGGATATCTTTGAAAAGTTCTTCAGCAGTGGATACCCCTATCGCTTCCAGCATTTCTTGTTTATCTTGCTCTGTCATGGGTAAATAACGATGTTTCATCTAATGACCATTCCCCTCTATTTACGTGGTTTTTTATAAAAAGGTGTTTGTATTATAACGGCTTTCAAACGTTTGGAACGGATTTCCACTACGACTTCCGCATCCAGAACCGAAAATTCCTTATCGATAAGTACCAATCCAACGTTTTTCTTCAATGTTGGCGATTGGGTACCAGTCGTGACCTCGCCAATGACTTCATCACCGCTGTAGACCTTATACCCATGACGTGGAATGCCACGGTCAATCATTTCAATTCCCACAAGCTTTCGGGGAGCCCCTTTCTCCTTTTGTTCAGCAAGAACGGCTTTCCCGAAAAAATCAACTTCCTTATCCACTTTTACTGCAAAACCAATCCCGGCTTCTATCGGGGTGATGTCCGCTGAAAGCTCCTGCCCATACAGCGGCAGTTTCGCTTCAAAACGCAGGGTATCACGAGCACCTAAACCAATCGGCTGAACCCCCTCTTCCTTACCGGCATCCATAATCGCCTTCCAAAGGGCAGGGCCATTTTTACTGTCGCTATATATCTCAAAACCATCTTCACCAGTGTATCCAGTACGGGATACCAGCGTGGAGATACCGTTAATCATGACATGATCCTTGAACCTGAAAAATCCAATTTCACTTAAGTCAGTACTTCCCGATAGTTTTTGTAATATCTTCTCTGCAGCTGGTCCTTGAAGTGCCAGCTGTGTATAGTCACTTGATACATTCGTAATTTGGGCATCTTCCGTTAAATTTGCTTGCAGCCAATTGAAATCTTTTTCTGTATTCGCTGCATTGACCACGAGCAGATAGTCGTCCTCAGCCCTTTTATACACGATAAGATCATCAACCGTGCCTCCGTTTTCATAACACATGGCGGTATATTGGGCACCGCCCTGTTGCAGCTTTGATATATCATTGGTCAGCATCTTCTGTAAAAAGGAAAGGCTCCCAGGCCCCTTAACATCGACTTCCCCCATATGGGAAACATCGAATAACCCCGCTTTTGTCCGTACGGCTTCATGTTCATCCTTTATACCCGAAAATTGGACAGGAAGTTCCCAGCCGCCAAAATCAATCGTTTTACCTCCGTATTCACGATAAACCTCAAATAGTGGTGTTCTTTTTAAATTGGTCAAAAAATGACCCCCTTCAGATTTTTTTAAAGATTAATTGGCTTCATTATCAAAAGCTTCTTGTCATTACGCATCAGATACATCCTGATTCATGATGTGAAAAAAGCACAAAAAAGGACAGAGAAAGCCCGTTTGAGCTTTTTCTCTGTCCTGAAACCTGAAAGTTTACCTATGTAATAGGTTTTCCCCTTTGGTGGCCGCGTCCCATAACGGGCGGCGCTCTCCAGAGTTGCGTCCAATAAGAGTTCTTTTGCCTGAGAGATTCACTGCTAAGTTTGCTCCTTCGGCGCTACATCCGTAGTCTCTCCCCTTATCTTCACCCGCATATAAATGGTCTACCATTGAAAGGAAGCGAATAAGCCCCCAGCATCGGTAAAACCTTTGAACATAAATGGAATGCATTCTCTGCCAATTCTCCTAAAACTTCAGAAACCGTTTAACTGATCTCCTCGGTAATCTTGGATAAATTAGGAGCATATAGCCCATACTAAGAAAACGCGAACTGCAAAATCGATGTACAAACATTCTTTGCAGCGTTTGGAAATTGGAATTTTCTAAATATACTTATATCCTACCCTAAGAAACTTATCTCTGCAATAACTTTTGAAGAGAAATATTTATCTTACTTCACATATGAAATGTTCGGGTTTTGACCTTATATTAAGGAAATTATGATTTAAGAGGGAGTTATTTCTATGAAAATCAATATATCCTTCAATTCTGAATGGAATGACGAGTTTCTGCAAAAGATGGAAAATGACGGTCCATGGGGAAATTGGGAGCTTTATAAGTTGGCGGTTCAAATGGAGGAAAACCTTATCATCCCTGATTTTGAAGGTTTACAGGCGCCCAAGCACCTTCCTCAGTTAACCCCGCTTCCCCATCAATTGGAAGCGGCGAAGCAAGTAGTGGAAAAGATGAATGGAAAAGCCATTTTGGCTGATGAGGTAGGGCTGGGAAAAACAATTGAAGCAGGCTTGATCCTAAAAGAGTATATGATTAGGGGACTTGTAAAAAAAGTATTGATCCTTGTTCCGGCTTCCCTTGTCACACAATGGGCATTTGAATTGAATACCAAGTTTCATATTCCGGCAGTCGTTCAGAGAAAAAGTTATGTCTGGGACTCCTGTGATGTGGTCATTTCATCCATTGATACAGCGAAACGCGCTCCACATCGAGATATCATCTTTACTCAGGAATATGACTTCATCATTATTGATGAAGCTCATAAACTTAAAAATAATAAGACGAAGAACTATGAATTCGTCCAAAATCTGAAAAAGAAATTTTGTTTACTCCTGACAGCCACTCCGATTCAAAATAAAGTCGAGGAGATATTCCACCTCGTTTCGTTATTGAAACCGGGCCACTTGGGAAATGCTTCACTCTTTTCGGAAAAGTATAAAGGGAAAGGCCGGAACATAATTGAAGATGAACACCTAAAGGAACTGGTCAACACTGTCATGATTCGAAACCGGCGGGCCGATACTGGCATTGAATGGACAAAACGGCATGTGGAAACCATCACCATTGAATTTTCTCCAACGGAACAAGCATTGTATGATGCTGTTTCCAAATTCAAGCCAATTTCGGATGGATCAAAAGGAAGCGCCTTTTCGGCTCTCACTCTCCAAAGGGAAGCATGCAGCAGCAGAGAGGCTGTCTTTTATACATTAAAGAATATGAGAGATAAATACGATCAGCCTTCCCCTGATTTTTTGGCAAAGCTTGATGATTTATTTACTAAAGTGAATGAAACGGTCCAGAACTCAAAGGCTGAAAAAGCTTTGGAACTGATCAAGAAAATTGATGACAAAGTAATTATCTTTACGGAATATAGGGCGACTCAACTATATCTCCAATGGTACCTACAGCAGAATGGAATTTCTTCTGTTCCTTTCCGGGGCGGTTTTAAGCGCGGAAAGAAAGACTGGATGCGAGAATTATTCCAAAAGAATATTCAGGTATTAATCGCAACAGAAGCTGGCGGGGAAGGGATAAACCTTCAGTTTTGCCATCACTTGATTAATTTTGACCTGCCATGGAACCCAATGAGGCTTGAACAGAGAATTGGACGGATCCACCGCCTTGGTCAGGAAGAAGATGTGATGATTTATAACTTTGCCACGAAAAATACAGTTGAAGAACATATACTGAAGTTACTATACGAAAAAATAAATTTATTTGAAAAAGTAATCGGTGAATTGGATGATATTCTAACCAAACTGGATATTAACAACATTGAAGAATATTTAATTGATGTGGTCGGCGAGTCCAAAACAGAGGGCGAAATGAAAATCAAGATGGATAATTTTTCATCATTGATCCAATTCGCTCAATCAATGAAGGAAGGTGAGGTTCATGCAGCAACGGGAAATTCATGATTTTTTAATCACTTTCTTTAAAGCCAACGATTGTGAAATACTGGATAATGCACCAACCCACCTTACAGTGCAATTGACGATTGAAATGGATAAGGAATTAATGAACAGACCCTTTTATTGGCATTATCTAGAAAAAACAGGAGGTGTTCCGAACCCGGCACAGATTACTTTCATTACCGACCCAGAACAAGCTCCATCCGATTTAAAGGGAGAAATGATTCATTTTGGCTCCCCTCGCCTTCACCAGATTATTCAATCAACCAAAAAGCTGGCAGGGTATACTAGACTTTTTGAGAATACGCCTCCATCAAAAGGCAGAAATAATCCTTTGTTTCCTTGGCTGACCTTGAATGTGAAAATATCGTATCAATGCGACCGCAAAAAAGATACTTTCATGTCAATCGGATTGAATTTAATCTCGGGTGAAATAATGGAAGGGTTTCACCATCGGGTTTTACCGATTAACGTCACCCCGAAAATACCGGATTACTCCTTTACGCTTTCACCTCTGATCATGCCCAAGAGTGGATTGGCAAGACTGGATACATACATCAGAACCAGTTTCGAGGATGATGACCATTCCTGGGCGGAGGAGGCAATGCTGCGCTGGCAGAATGACTTGAATTTATTGGAGCATTTTTACAAGGATATGGACGAAAAAAGTGAGAGCTATTATACCGAAAAAGAAGCACTAAAAGCACAATATGAACCCAACATCAGAATATCCATCATCAACGGAGGATTATTTTACCTTTCAGATAGGGCGTTGGGATAAGTGAAGAACAAAAAAACAGATGTCCAAAGTTCAGGACATCTGTTTTACTTTTTGATCGTTTTCCTTACAAACATCGACAAAGCAAAAGGGACAATGCCAAACCAATGGGACATACCATGGTTTTTATCCTCTTTTCTGTGACGGCGTTTTTCTTTTCGTTCTTTTTTCGTCAGATTGAAATACTCGACAAGCTGCTGCGTCAGATATTTAATATAAGCGTTTGTAGACATATAAAATCATCACCCTACGCAAAGTATGTCCGGTTTACGCTTTTTTTATTCCTTCCCTTGCTCCCTGAACACGTGAACCTGTCGTTTTGGTATTACACAGCTTGCTTCTCCAACCATTCTTTCACTTCCCCCGCTTCTTTATCGTATTGAATGATGACCCTTCCCTCTCGATCATTTTTAGTTTTGGAAGAAAACTCGATATAGACGTAAGGACCTTCTTGCTTCATTAAGGAATATCGCACCACACCATTGGGATATGATTTTTCCCCTTGGATGATTTTCGGGATTTCTTCGCCCCACTCTGCCGTCACATCCTTGATGGCTAGATGGACAAGATGGTCGGCCACAAGCGACTCTTCCACTTCTTTATAAAACTTTTTATCAATGATAAACTGGTCGATCATTAGTATCGTGAACATGATGAAAACACTCGCTACAATCATGACCATCGGGAAAACGACTCCTTTTTGATTATTCATCGACTTTCGTATCATTCCTAAAGAAGGGATGAAATCTTCGACTGAAAGTAGTCCCTGCTTTATCCGTTATATTTATAACAATGACACTTCCATCCTTATCGACCCGGAATTCCGAAATGTTCTGCAAGATGACCTCATGCCCCATACCATCCACTCGTCTTCGTACCTTATCTTCATATTGTTCCAGCGATGATAATTGTTCACCTGAAAGCAAATATAATTTGTTTCCCATTACATCTTGAGCTTTGGAACTCCGGACCTCCTGCTTCATTTGCATGGTAAAGACCTCCCACTCTTTAGGATGCAATTTATCAACGGACCTCATCTGGGTGTGAATGATTGAGAAGAGCTGCAGAACAAAAAGCGACGTCGTCATTAAAATCAATAAAGAAAAAAGCAATTCGATCATCGTAAAGCCATCATTTTTTTGCAGCATCACAAATGGATTCCCAATTACCCGTTTCATCTTCATAGCGTACACACCCTTCAATCATTCCCGGGAAATCCCCATGGTCCTTCCAAACCAATTCAAAGCTTCTTTTTTTGTAAATGATCTCCTGACCAACTGCCTGAATCTCCCCATCCATGAACGCCGTCAACCTTTCATATAATAAATGGTGGGCTTCTGTCCTTACGGAAATATCTTTCCGTTGCGTCAATACCTCTTCAAGCATTGGTAAAATGGCAAGGACCAGTAATATACAAACGGAAAATGCAGCCATCAGTTCAAGGTAGACGTACCCTTTACAATTTCTCAATCCGGAACCTCCCTTTACCGATATTGAGCACTAGTTTGTACTTTCCCTTTGACGTGTCAATCATAATCGTTCCGGCTTTGGAAGCATTTCCATATTGATTAAAATGGAAGCTGTACCCCAAAGTGCCGCTTAAAAACTGTATATCCTCTGGTATGCTTCTCTCTAAAACGATCCCCTCCTTATAAGACGAAACGGTATAAACCTTTTTGGTATTATCAATGTGGAGGTAAATCAAGCTCTCATGACTGATGGCATATTGTTGAGCATAGAAAAGATCTTCATGGAATTGAGAAAGAAATAGCCTATTTTCCATTCCTTTAGTGAAGCTGGGATATAAATTAGGACCGATGGAAATAAGGAGTACAAAAATAGCGAGGACAATAAGGGTTTCAGATAGTGTGTACCCACCATCGGAATGCCGTATATTCACTTCTCTCCTACTCAACGACCGTTATCTTTCCTTTACTATCCAAACTAATTTCATCCCCATTTGGGCAGGAAGTCTGTTTGAGATAGCCTTGACTTTCCAATTCATCGATACTTCCGGGCAATTTAGCATTATCGATTTCATAAGCCTGCACCTGTGCTTGGGCCATCTTCACGAAAGCTTCACATCCTTTAGACTGGATTGTGGATTGGTTTTTCGTGATATTGGGGATTGTTATAATCAAAAGGATGGATATCACCAGTAAAACAATAAGCATTTCAATTAGTGTAAAACCACGTTCATTCATCACTTTCTTCAACATATCATCATGCTCCTGAAGCATCTGAATACCAGATGACCTTCGGGCATTTTCACCTCCGGAATACAAAAATGAAATCCTATAAACCTTCGAGCAGTGAGAACATCGGCAGCAAAACCGCCAAATAAATGGACACGATCAAAAGACCTATCAGTGAAAACATTAAAGGCTGAATGATTTTCAAGATTGCATTCATTCTCTCTTCAATTTTCTCCAGTATAAAACGACTGTAATGAAGTAACTCGGCATCAAGTCTGCCGTATTTTTGACCATTTGCAGCGACCACCGGTAAATTCCCATCAAAATATGGGAGCTCCCGAAAAATCATTTCAAGTGATCTGCCCTCGATCAGATCATCTTTGATGATATTGCAAAGTTTTTGGTAAAAAGGCTGCTGTTGATTTATCGAGAATAATTTGATGCTATCGTTAATCGACAGCCCTCCGGAAAGCAAGCCACTGAATTGGCTTGCAAAAAAATAAGTTTCGTATAATTTGATGAACGTCCCGAATATCGGAATTCCCATCAATATCCTTCGCTGCCTTAATGGGCATAATCCATTGAACCAAAACCGTTTGAGTGCATACAAGAATAGGAGCAATCCGAGTAATAAGAAGGGGAGTGCTGGAAGAATGAACGTGGAGGCTGACATTAATCTTAAGAGGATATGCTGCTCGACATCCATGGTGAAATAGATGGTCTGGAATTTGGGAAGGAGAACACTCTGAAGAATATAAAAAACGATGCTTACAAAAACGACTAAGAATACGGGATACATCATTAACTTTTTTACTTTATCCATATCCTCGATTCTTTTCTTCCAATATCGCCCTCCTTCTTTCAACGACCGTTCCAGGTCGCCATATTGCTCTCCATAAAATATATAACTTACAAGCTGCGGATGAAAATTAAGATGGGTCAGCACCATGTGCAACGGGTAGCCGTTCCTTAAATCGGCTATAGCCTGAGTGAAGTCTTCCGCTTTTTTCTTTGATTCCTGAAATTCAAGAAAATGTAAAGCTTCCGCCAAAGGATAACCATGATTCAATAATTCACCTAGCTTCGAAATAAAGACCGCCTGCTCTTTTACCTTCCATTTACTTTTTGGTTTCATGGTATACCAGCCGTTCATATTCCTGAGCATCCACATAGCCCATCGCAACCGCTTTTCCGATTTCATCCTTTAATTGGCGGTAGCTGACCGTTGCCTTTCCTTTTTCATCTCCCATTATCCGGAGAACTTCAGCCAGACTTTTTCCATATAGCAATTCATATACACTTGCCCTTTTATTCCTCGCAGTCATTTTGCAAGCTAAAGCACAGTCCCCTTTACACGTAAGACATCGCAATTCAACCAGCCGCTGCGCTGTCACGCCAATCAAAGTCTGTTCAACCTCAAGTAAGCTGACACCAAATTCCAGTAATCTGGAGATGGCACCCTGGGCATCCCTCGTATGCATGGTCGTTAGTATCAAATGACCGGTTAATGCGGCACGGACTGCGATTTTGGCAGTTTCTGCATCCCTGACTTCCCCAACCATGATCACGTCCGGGTCATGCCTCAGAACAGCTTTTAGGCCGACGGAATACGTAATGCCCGCCTTTTCATTGATTTGGACTTGCAATACCTTTTCGGATACATTTTCAATGGGGTCTTCAAGTGTAATGATATTTCGATTGATCATCTCATGGGCGTGGTGAAGCAGGGAATATAAAGTCGTGGTTTTCCCACTGCCGGTCGGGCCGGTAAATATGAGCATGCCATGGGAATGCTTCAGGAGTGCAATCAATTTTTGAACGGTGTTTGGAAATAAGGATAACTGTTCTAGAGGAAGGATATTCTGTTGGGGTATTAAGCGGATGACCAAACTTTCGAGATGGGCAGTGGGTAAAGTGGAAAGGCGGAGTCCGACCACCTGGTTAGCCAAATTGATGGTGATGGCGCCACTCTGGGGCCTCCTTTTCTCCCCTATATCCATCGAGGCAAGGAACTTCAAATGAGCGATCA